>NZ_JBWLUX010000001.1:0-285536 GCF_057784315.1 Mesorhizobium sp. CNPSo 4684
ACGTCGGGTGTTTACCCGGTCCTAGGGACGGTCGCCTGCCGCCGGGGCTGCAGGCTGTGATGGGCCTGCAGTCCCGGCCGCCAAACTACCAGATCCTTCTCAAACAATCCTAGGGCGGAGTGAGCGCGAAGCGACGTCGCGGAAACCCTAGGATCCATGCCGCGACGGCGGCGAGGGGCACAGCGGCCCAGAATGAAGGTCGCGCTCACCAGAGTCAGTTCTGCACCGTGGCATCGCACGGACGTCGCGGCATGGATCCTCGGGTCTGCGCTGTGTCGCTACGCTCCTCGCTCCGCCCGTGGACGACGAAGGCGTGAATGTTCCGGCCAATCGCCAACGTTGCGAACGCTAGATATTCTCCGGCAGATAAATATCGAACGGCAAAAACGTCTGGCCTGGCGCGTTGGCGGCGCCCGTCTCGATGGCGTGGGCCATCAGGTCGACCAGTTCGCGGCTGAGTGCCGCCAGCGGTGTCGAGATCACCATGGTCAAGATGCCGTCCGCCAAAGCCGCGCGCGACACCGCCGTGATCTCGTTGCAGATGACGGCCGGCATTTCGGTGGGCTTTGCTTGCCTCAGCGCCGCGACCGCGCCTTCCATGCCGCCGCCGGCGACATAGCAGCCGACGAGATCGGGGTGGCTGCCGAGAAGATTGACCAGCGTGCCCTGGGTAATCTCGTTGGCTTCGAGATTGACCAGTGTTTCCAGCAAGGTGAATTCCGGGGCCTGTTCGCGGAAGAAGGAGCGAAAGCCGATCTCGCGCAGTTCATGGCCATGGAACCGGTGGCTGCCGACGAACAGCGCGACCTTGCCCGGGCGCTTGGCCGCCTTAGAAATCATCCATGCCGCGGAGCGGCCGACCTTGCGGTTGTCGAGGCCGACATAGCCCTCGCGAATCCCGGCGGCGAAGTCGGACAGCAGAGAGAAGACCGGCAGGCCTTTGGCCTTCATCTCCTCGACGGCGACCGTCACTGTCGGGTGATCGGGTCCGACCAAAGCGACGGCCCGGCATTTGGAGCCCAGCTTGCGCGCGCGCTCGACGATCTCGTCGGGGGCGAGCGAATCGGCAAAGTCGATCATGGCGACGCCTCGGAAGCGCGGCGATTGCGACACAGCCAGCTCGAGCTCATGCGCGAACGCGCTGTAGAAGACGTAATTGCCGCGGAGCAGCAGAAAGCCCAGCCTGTACTCCGGCAGCTCATGGCGCAGCCGTTGCTTGATCAGGCCGGCAGCGTGGTAGCCGATCTCGGTCGCCGCCTCATAGACGCGGCGCGCCGTTTCCTCGCGCACCGGCAGGCGGCTGTTGAGCACGCGATCCACCGTGGCAACGCTGACGCCGGAAATGCGCGCCAGGTCGGTGATGGTCGGTCGCTTGGCCATGCTCGCCTCGTTGGATTCCTCCGAAGCACGCTACATCATTCTGATAGGAAATGATAGAAACTATCTTTGTGATGTTGAGTCTATCATGCGTCGGCGTTATTTTCACGCTCGAAGCCAGGCTGGCATTCGCTGGAGCGAACGCCGTTTGCCGTGGGAGGCAATCATGACCGCAACACCGTCCCGGCGGGACTACAGCCTGATTGGCCGCGACGCTCAACTCGCCGTCGAGACCGGACTTTCGGCGGCCGATTGGTATCACACCGACATTCCGCGCAAGCAGATGAAGGAGCTGATGCAGCGCTCCGATGGTCCGGCGATCCGCGACACCGCGATCTGGCTCGCCGCGCTGATCCTGAGTGCCGCCGGCGGCGCCTGGTTCTGGGGCAGCTGGTGGTGCGTGCCGTTCTTCTTCGTCTATGGCGTGCTCTACGGCTCTTCGACCGATTCGCGCTGGCACGAATGCGGCCACGGCACCGCCTTCCGCACGCAGTGGATGAACGATGCCGTCTACCAGCTCGCCTGCTTCATGATCATGCGCAACCCGGTGACCTGGCGCTGGAGCCACACGCGTCACCACACCGACACCATCATCGTCGGCCGCGATCCCGAAATCGCCGTCATGCGGCCGCCGGACCTTTTGCGCGTGGTGCTCAACTTCTTCGGCATTCTCGACGCCTGGCATGCGATGACCGACATGGTGCGCAATGCCGCCGGCGTCATCAGCGCCGCCGAAAAAACCTTCATTCCCGAGCAGGAGCAGCCTAAGGCGATCCGTGTGGCCCGCATATGGCTCGCCATCTACATCGCGACCATCAGCTTGGCCCTCTACCTGCATTCCTGGCTGCCGCTGATGCTGATCGGCCTGCCCCGCCTCTATGGCGCCTGGCATCACGTCATGACCGGCCTGCTGCAGCATGGCGGCCTCGCCGACAATGTCGTCGACCACCGCCTGAACAGCCGCACGGTGCTGATGAACCCGATCAGCCGTTTCATCTACTGGAACATGAATTACCATGTCGAACACCACATGTTCCCGATGGTGCCCTATCACGCGCTGCCCAGGCTGCATGCGCTGATCAAGCACGATCTGCCGGCGCCGACGCCGTCGATCCTGGCCGGCTATCGCGAGATGATCCCGGCTTTGCTGCGCCAGTTGCGCAACGAGGACTATTTCCTCAAGCGCGAATTGCCACCGACCGCCAGGCCGTACCGCGACGAATTCCACAACGATGCCGTCGCCGCCGCGGCGGAATGACGATCCGGTTTGGACTTTTATTTTGACGCAATTCCGGACGGAAAACCGCTACGCACTTTCCTGGAATTGCTTTTGGAGAGAAAAAATGAGCGACTGGGTCGAAGCCTGCGCCGCGGGCGACATCGACGAAGAAGATGTGATGCGCTTCGATCATGGCGGGCGTACCTTCGCCATCTATCGCAGCCCCGACGATGATTATTTCGCCACCGATGGCCTGTGCACGCATGAAAAGGTGCATCTGGCCGACGGGCTGGTGATGGACGACATCATAGAATGCCCCAAGCATAATGGCCGCTTCAACTACAAGACCGGGGCCGCGTGCGGCGCGCCGGTCTGCGTCAATCTCGCGACCTACCCGGTCAAGGTCGAGGCCGGCAAAGTGCTGATCCAGATCGGATGACTGATATGACGCGCGGGATGGTCATCATCGGCGCCGGCGAATGTGGCGGGCGGGCAGCGCTGGCATTGCGCGAGCTCGGCTATGACGGGCCGGTGACGCTGGTCGGTGACGAGCCGCATCTGCCCTATGAGCGGCCCCCTTTGTCGAAAGACGCAATGGTCAGCTATGCGCCCGAGATCAAGGCGATCGCCAGCGACGCAATGCTGGCCGAGAAATCGATCCGGCACATGCATTCGGTCCAGGCGGTGACGATCGACCGTGCGGCACATGCGGTGTGGCTGTCGGACGGTTCGGTCCTGCCCTACGGAAAGCTGCTGCTGGCGACAGGCTCGACACCCCGCAGGCTGCCGATGCCGGGGTTGGGTGAGCGCTGCGTCTACCTTCGCACATTTGCCGACGCACTCGCCATTCGCAGTCACCTCAACCCCGCAAACCGTATCGCCATCATTGGTGGCGGCTTTATCGGCCTCGAACTCGCCGCGGCGGCGCGCAAGCTCGGGGCTGCGGTCACCGTCATCGAGGCGCAGCCGCGCATCCTGATGCGCGGTGTGCCGGCGGAGATCGCCGAGATCATCCATAAGGCGCATGAGGCCGAAGGCGCGACCATTCTCACCGATCTGGGTATCGCAGCCATCGCCGACGATGGCACCGAGGTGTGCATTGCGCTCGCCGACGGACAAGAGATCGTTGCCGATCTGGCCGTCATCGGCATCGGCGCCGTGCCGGTCACCGGGCTTGCCGTCGAAGCGGGTCTGACCATCGACAATGGCATCGCCGTCGACGCCACGCTGCGCACTGGTGACCCGGACATCTTTGCCGCCGGCGACTGTTGTTCGTTTCCGCTCGCTGTCTATGCTGGCCGCCGCGTGCGGCTGGAGGCCTGGCGCAATGCCCAGGAACAGGGTGCGCTGGCAGCGAGGAACATGCTGGGCGCCGACGAGGCGCATGCCGCGGTGCCGTGGTTCTGGTCGGATCAGTATGGGCTCAGCCTGCAGATTGCCGGACTTTCCGACGAGGGCAAAAGCACGGTGCGCCGCGACCTCGACGATGGTGCCTTCATCCTGTTTCATTTGGCCGACGATGGCCGGCTGGTGGCGGCGAGTGGTATCGGTCCCGGCAATGCGGTGGCGCGCGACATCCGGCTGGCCGAGATGCTGATCGCCAAGCGGGTAAAACCGGCGCCGGAAGCGCTGGGATCGCAGGATGTGAAGCTGAAGTCGCTGCTGGCGGCCTGAATGACATAGTCGTCAGGGGTTGCGCCGCCCCTCATCCGCCTGCCGGCACCTTCTCCCCGTATAGCGACGGGGAGAAGGGAGCTGTCGCGGCCCTCGGCGCCTCGTTGAAAATTGGCGAAGCATCGACGAAAGCGTCTTTCTCCCCGTCACTATACGGGGAGAAATGCCCGGCAGGGCAATGAGGGGCGGCGCAGACCTATTGAAAAGGTTCAACTTCCACGCAACAGGTCACGAACCCTGGGCGCCTCTAAAACAGCGCCTTCAGCTCGTCCAGCTTGTCGTTGACCAGCCAGCCGTAATAATTCTCTTCCGGCAATTTCACCGGCTCGCCGGCGGCGCGGCGCTTGTCGTTCTCGGCCTTCAGCGCATAGGCGCGCTGCTCGGGATTGCCGACATTGTAGAGTGTTGCGGTGAGCCCCGGATTGCCCGAAATGTCGAAGCCGGCAATGCTCTTGTAGGCGTCGATCGATTTCTTGATCGTCGCCGCGACGTAGGGCAGCGTCAGGTCCGGATCCATGATGGTCTTGTAGACGCCATTCGGATCGCCGACATCGAGCTCGGGCAGTCCCGAAACCTTGTGGACGAGATCGCTCATCTGCAGCGCGGTCAGCGGGTTGAGCTGGCCGAGGCCAAAGGTCTGGCCGGCATAATAAGGCTGGAAGAAGGTGGCGCCGAAGCGGTCGTTGGGAAAGCTGGTGCCGCCGACGGTCTTGCCGCGGAAAGAGTGGTTCCACACCTGCTCACGGCATTCCCACAGATCGTAGCTGTCGGACATCGTGCATTTCTTGAATTCCGGCCGCTGCACGAAATCGGTGATGTCCTCGCCGTCATAGGCGAAGGACAGCTTGCTGGAGAGGTAGGAGATCGCCTTGACATAATAGGTCTGCAGCCGGTCGTAGGCGTCGACATTGTAGGTGTGTTCGCCGACGATGGCGCCGACGATGTGCAAGGGGTCGATGCCGTAAGCGGCGGCCGCCTTCTTGATCTTGGCGCGCAGTTCGGCGTCACTCTGCAGCAGGTCGTACACCTTGCGGTATTTGGCCTGGAACGTGGTGTTGGTGGCCTGGGTGCGACGGCTCGACGCCCCGGGTATGTCGGGCTGCACGACGTTGCGGTTGCCTGCCGGCACCAATGTTGCCGCGGCGGCGAACAGCGTCGCCGCCAGCGTCAAGCCGAGAATGATCAGGATCAGTTTTTTCATGCGCCGCCGCCTGCAATAATGCCGCGCAAACTAGGGTAGTGCTCCGGGTTGAGTCGAGAGCGCCCCGTCACGCGGCAAGACGAAAGGTGGCCGCATGATACCATCCGGCCACACATAATGTTGTTTGCCGGAAATTGTTGCCGAAGCATCGGCCCAAAAAATCGGAACTGATTTTTGGAAAGTCCGATGCGTCGATTCAATACTGTTAGAGCGACCTTTGCGCGCCCGAAGGACGCGCGGCGCTCTACCGGCGCCGGATTGATCCGGCGCCCTCGTTTAAAGGATGAATCGCGACAAATCTGTGTTTCTGGAGAGGTCGCCGACATGCTTTTCCACATAGGCGGCGTCGATGGTGACGCTGGTGCCGTTGCGGTCCGGCGCATCGTAGGAGATCTCGTCCAGCACGCGCTCCATCACCGTCTGCAGCCGCCTTGCGCCGATGTTTTCGACGCTGGCGTTGAGGTCGACGGCGATGCCGGCCAGCGAATCGATGGCGTCGTCGGTGAAGGTCAGGTCGACGCCCTCGGTCTTCATCAGCGCGATATACTGCTTGATCAGGCTGGCCTCGGTCTCGGTGAGGATGCGGACGAAATCGTCCTTTTCCAGCGCTCGCAGTTCGACGCGGATCGGCAGGCGGCCCTGCAGTTCCGGCAATAGGTCGGACGGCTTCGAGACATGGAACGCGCCCGAGGCGATGAACAATATGTGGTCGGTCTTCAACGGCCCGTATTTTGTCGCCACAGTCGTGCCCTCGATCAGCGGCAGCAGGTCGCGCTGCACGCCTTCGCGCGAAACGCCGGCGCCCATGCCGCCTTCGCGCGAGGCGATCTTGTCGATCTCGTCGAGGAAGACGATGCCGTCGTTTTCCGTCGCGTCCAGCGCCCGGCGCACCACCTCGTCCTGGTCGAGCAGCTTGTCGGACTCGTCGTTGACCAGCAGCGCGTAGGACTCCTTCACCGTCGTCTTGCGCGCCTTGGTCTTCTTGCCGCCCATCGCCTTCGACAGCATGTCGTTGATGTTGAGCACGCCAACGCTGCCGCCCGGCATGCCGGGGATCTCGAAGCCGGGCATGCCGCCAGTGCCGGTGTCGGCAACTTCGATCTCGATCTCCTTGTCGTCGAGCTCGCCGTCGCGCAGCTTCTTGCGGAAGCTGTCGCGGGTCGCCGGGCTTGCCGTCTTGCCGACAAGGGCCTCCAGCACGCGTTCCTCGGCATTGATGTGCGCGCGCGCCTTGACGTCCTCGCGCATCTTTTCGCGCACCAGGCCGATGGCGATCTCGACGAGGTCGCGGATGATCTGCTCGACATCGCGGCCGACATAGCCGACTTCGGTGAATTTGGTCGCCTCGACCTTGACGAAGGGCGCACCAGCGAGCCGCGCCAGGCGGCGCGATATCTCGGTCTTGCCGACGCCGGTCGGGCCAATCATCAGGATGTTCTTCGGCATCACCTCTTCGCGCATCTGGCCTTCCAGCTGCTGGCGGCGCCAGCGGTTGCGCAAGGCGATGGCCACGGCGCGCTTGGCGTCCTTCTGGCCGATGATGAAGCGGTCGAGTTCCGAAACGATTTCACGGGGAGAGAAGGTGGTCATATCACTAAATTCCACTTTGCCACTGCTTGATGGGCTCGAACGGATGCAGCAGCATGATCACGTTGAGCGTCAGATTGTCCCGGATGAGATAGCCGACGCCCAGTTCGAAGATGAGGGCGAGGCCGACGACGACTGATATAGGGAGCTTTCGCGCCATCACAAATCCCAGCACCATGGCCAGTGTGTCGGACACCGAATTGATGATCGAGTCGCCATAGTAATCCAGCGAAATGGTGCCGGCGCGGTAGCGCTCGATGATGAACGGGCTGTTTTCCAGCAGCTCCCAGCCGCCCTCGATGACAACGGCAAAAGCCAGGCGCAGGCCGATCGGCGAGCGCGGAAACAGGAACCAGGCCAAGGCGTAGAACAGGAAGCCGTGGATAATGTGCGAGAAAGTGTACCAGTCGGAAATGTGCTGGGAATTCTCCGAACTGTTCACCACCCCGTGCCAGAGTTTGACGTAGCCGCAGGTGCAGATCGGCGTGCGGCCCATGCCGTAAAGCGCGCCCGCCTGGAAGATGAGCAGAGCGAGCACGAGCAGAAGCCCCATCCGCCAGCTGTCTTCGTAGGCCGAGTAATTCGTGTCCCTATCCCGTGTCGTCATCAGGTTATTCCCCCTCTTGCGTGTCGCCTTCGGCATCTACGGCCATCAGCACCACGTCCCCATATTCCGAGTGCCTGCGATCAATGGCGCGGAATCCGGCCTTTTCATAGGCCCGGATGGCGCGGCCATTGTCGGGATGCGGATCGATGATGACGCGCGGCGCGCCTTCCTCGAACAGCTGTTCGACGAACTGCCTCACGATCGCCGAGCCATGACCTTTGCCGATAAGGTCCGGCACGCCGATCGACAGATCGATGCCGAGCGTGCCGAAAGGCTGGTCGGCATAGGGATGACCGTCCTCCAGATGCGGATCGTAGCTCTGCAGATAGGCGATCGGCTTGCCGTCGAGCTCGACGATCAGCGGCTCGACGGAAATCGAGTCGATGTTTTCGCGGATACCGGCGATTTCCGTCGCCGGATCGTCCCACCACTGCGCCACATGCGGCTCCGCCAGCCAGCCGGCGATCATCGGCAGGTCTTTCTCGGTCACCGGTCGAAAATCATAGAGCACGCCTGGTTCAGGCGGCATCGAGCGTTTCGATGGCGAAATTGTTGTTGGTGTAGACGCAGATGTCGGAGGCGATCTGCATCGCCTTGCGGGCGATCTCCTCGGCGTCCTTGTCGGTGTCCATCAACGCGCGGGCGGCGGCGAGTGCATAATTGCCGCCGGAGCCGATGGCCATGACGCCGAATTCAGGCTCGAGCACGTCACCGGTGCCGGTCAGCGCCAGTGAGACCGACTTGTCGGCCACCAGCATCATCGCTTCCAGCCGGCGCAGATAGCGGTCGGTGCGCCAGTCCTTGGCGAGCTCGACGCAGGCGCGCGTCAGCTGGTCGGGATATTGTTCGAGCTTGGCTTCCAGCCGCTCCAGCAAGGTGAAGGCATCCGCCGTGGCGCCGGCGAAACCGGCAATGACATTGCCGCCCTTGCCGATGCGGCGCACCTTTTTGGCATTGCCTTTCATGATGGTCTGGCCAAGGCTGACCTGGCCATCGCCGGCGATCACCACCTTGTTGCCCTTGCGCACCGTCACGATGGTCGTGGCGTGCATGGTCAGTTCATTCGACATTTATAGCTCCGATTCGCGCGATCCCGACAAGGCGATTGGCACGGTACGAGTGGTTTCGATCGGCCATATGTATGCATGGGGCGGGTGATTGCAAACCGCCTCCGCTACCGGCGATAGCGATCCGCATCGCAACTGGCAATCGCCGGATCATGCTGCTAGAAGGCTTTCGTTTTCAAGCAAATGAGCGCTTGGAGGCATTGTCTTTCCGTTTCGCCCCCAGTCGTTTGCCCAAAGACAAGGATAAGGTCATGGCGTCCCGTTCCGCCGAAGTCAGCCGCAAGACCAAGGAAACCGAGATCGCGGTTTCGGTCCATCTCGACGGCACCGGTATCTCCGACATGTCGACGGGCGTCGGCTTCTTCGACCATATGCTCGACCAGCTGTCGCGCCATTCGCTGATCGACATCACGGTCAAGGCCAAGGGCGACCTGCACATAGACGGCCACCACACGGTCGAGGACACCGGCATTGCGATCGGCCAAGCGCTGGCCAAGGCGCTGGGCGAGCGGCGCGGCATCATGCGCTACGCCTCGATCGACCTTGCAATGGACGAGACGCTGACGCGCGCTGCGATCGACGTCTCCGGCCGGCCGTTCCTGGTCTGGAACGTCGCCTTCTCGTCGCCGAAGATCGGCACGTTCGACACCGAACTGGTGCGTGAATTCTTCCAGGCGCTGGCGCAGAATGCCGGCATCACGCTGCATGTCACCAATCACTATGGCGCCAACAACCACCATATTGCCGAGACCTGCTTCAAGGCGGTGGCGCGCGCCCTGCGTTTCGCACTGGAGCGCGACCAGCGCCAGCCGGACGCGGTTCCCTCCACCAAGGGATCTCTGAAAGGGTAGGCGGATGGCCATCTATGTCGTGATGGAACCTGGGGGCGGCCGCACCGAGGCGGCCGACGCAACCATTTTTGTCCGCGACGGGTTTTCCTGGCTGGCTTTTCTGCTTGCGCCGCTGTGGCTCGCCTGGCACCGGCTGTGGGTCGAGGCCGCGCTCGCCTTCGTCGCCATGGGCCTCATCTCGCTGCTCGGCCAAAGGCTGGGACTTGATTGGGCAGGCTCGGCGCTGTCGCTGCTGGTCTCGCTCTATATCGGCCTGGAGGGCCAGGGGCTGCGCATCGCGGCGCTTCGGCGCCGGGGCTGGCATGAATGGGGCGTGATCGAAGCCGACAATCCTGACGCCGCCGACATCCGCCAGGCGCTGGACGCGGAGGCGCAGGCGGAGGAACAGGCGCCGCTGCCACGCATCGTGCCCGATGCCAGTCTTGCCCGGCCGGCGCAGACCGGCCTGACGCTGGGGCTGACCCATACGCCGGGAAAAGGCTGACATGCGGGTTGCGATCATCGATTACGGGTCGGGCAATCTGCGCTCGGCCACCAAGGCCTTCGAGCGCGCCGCGCATGAAGCCGGCATTGCGGCTGCCATCGAGCTTACCGCCGATGCCGAACGGGTGCGCAGCGCCGACCGCATCGTGCTGCCCGGCGTCGGCGCCTATGCCGATTGCGCGGCGGGCCTGCGCGGCGTGGCCGGCATGTGGGAAGCGGTGGAGGAGGTGGCGATCGCCAAGGCGCGGCCGTTCCTCGGCATCTGCGTCGGCATGCAGCTGATGTCGCAGCGCGGCCTGGAAAAGACCGTGACCAAGGGGTTTGGCTGGATTGCCGGCGACGTCAAGGAGATCGCACCGACCGATCCGGCGCTGAAAATCCCCCAGATCGGCTGGAACACGATCGATCTCAACCGCAAGCACCCGCTGTTTTCCGGCATTGCGACCGGGCCCAAGGGCCTGCACGCCTATTTCGTCCATTCCTATCATCTTGACGCGACAAAGCCGGACGAGGTGCTGGCCGTTGCAGACTATGGCGGCCCGGTAACGGCTGCGGTCGCCCGCGGCAACCTCGTTGGCACGCAGTTTCATCCCGAAAAAAGCCAGGCGCTCGGCCTGGCGCTGATCACCAATTTCCTGCGCTGGAGACCTTGATGAGCCATTCACACTGGTCGTTGGCGCTGCCGCTCATTGTCCTGCCGGACATTTCTCCCCGTATAGTGACGGGGAGAAAGACGCTTTCTTCGATGTTTCCACTAAATTTCAACGTGGCGACGAGGCCGGAACTGCTCCCTTCTCCCCGTCCCTATACGGAGAGAAGGTGCTGGCAGGCGGATGAGGGGCGGCGCGGACGTTTGACTGGTCGCGGCGATCCACAGGCCAATTCGGGCGTCCAATCGTTCCAGGAGCGCAAGGCCGCATGATCCTGTTTCCCGCCATCGACCTCAAGGACGGCAAATGCGTGCGTCTGAAGCACGGCGATATGGCGACCGCGACGATCTACAATGACGATCCGGCGGCGCAGGCCAAAGCCTTCGAGGAGCAGGGCTTCGAGTGGCTGCACGTCGTCGACCTCAACGGTGCCTTCAAGGGCCAAAGCGTCAACAGCGCGGCGGTCGGCGCCATCCTCAAGGCGACGAAGAACCCGGTGCAGCTTGGCGGCGGCATCCGCACGCTGGCGCAGATCGAGGACTGGCTCGACCGCGGGCTGGCGCGCGTCATTCTCGGCACCGTGGCGGTGCGCGATCCCGACCTGGTGAAGCAGGCCTGCAAGGAATTCCCCGGCAAGATCGCGGTCGGCATCGACGCCAAGGGCGGCAAGGTGGCGGTCGAGGGCTGGGCGGAAGCGTCCAGCCTCGGCGTCATCGAACTGGCGCAGAAATTCGAGGGTGCCGGCGTCGCCGCCATCATCTACACCGACATCGACCGCGACGGGGTTTTGACCGGCATCAACTGGGATGCCACGATCGACCTCGCCGAGGCCGTATCGATTCCGGTCATCGCCTCGGGCGGGCTCGCTTCGATCGCCGACATCGTGCGCATGACCATGCCAGACGCGAAAAAGCTCGAAGGCGCCATCTCCGGCCGCGCGCTCTATGACGGGCGTATCGACCCGGCTGAGGCGCTGGCGGTGCTGCAAGGCAAGGCAATGGAGACCGGCAAGTGAAAATCTCCATCATTCTGGCCCCCTATGACAGCGGCCACTATCACGGCGGCATGGGCCAGGGACCGGACGCGCTGATTTCTGGCGGGCTCGTCGATGCGCTGACATTGGCCGGGCATGACGTGGCCGTCACCGATATCGGCAGGGTCGGCGACGAGCAGGAGCGCGAGATCGCAACCGGCTTTGCGGTCTGCAATGCCGTCTGCGGCGAGGTCCGCATCGCCCTGGACCGCGGCCACTTTCCGATCGTGCTGGCAGGTAACTGTCTGACATCGGCCGGTGCGGTCGCCGGCGAAGACGCCGATGCGATCATCTGGGCCGACCAGCATGGCGACCTCAACACGCCCGAAACCTCCGTCTACGGCTTTCTCGACGGCATGGCGCTGGCGACGGTCCTGGGCCTGTGCTGGAAGCCGATGGCCTCTTCCATCCCCGGCTTCAAACCGATCGATCCGGCCCGCTGTGTGCTGGTCAATGCGCGCGACCTCGACCCCGCCGAACAGGAACTGTTGAAGACACTGCCGGTCATCCGCGCCGAATGCCCGGACTGGGCAACGGCCTGCGGCAGGCTGAAGGCACCGGACGCAAAGCGGGTGCACCTGCATCTCGATCTCGACGTGCACGATCCCGAGGCGTTGCAGGCCAACCGTTACACCACGCCGGGTGGCCCGGAGCCGAAACAGCTGCGCCAGGCGGTCTGCGGCATGGCCGGACTGCTGCCGATTTCCGGCATCACCATCTCGGCCTACGATCCGGCCTTCGACGCCCAGGCCGAGGTCCCGCCGCTGGTCGGCGAGTTGCTTACCGAGTTGCTGGCGACGATGGAGAAGCGCTGATGCTGAAAGCCCGCGTCATCCCTTGCCTCGATGTCAAGAACGGCCGCGTCGTCAAGGGCGTCAATTTCGTCGATCTGGTCGATGCCGGCGACCCGGTCGAGGCGGCAAAAGCCTATGACGCGGCCGGCGCTGACGAGCTCTGCTTTCTCGACATCACCGCGTCGTCCGACAACCGGGAAACCATCTTCGATGTCGTCGCCCGCACCGCCGAACAGTGCTTCATGCCGCTGACGGTCGGCGGCGGCGTGCGCCAGGTCGCCGATATAAGAAAACTGCTGCTGGCCGGCGCCGACAAGGTGTCGATCAACACGGCGGCGGTGAAGAACCCGGATTTTGTCGCCGAGGCAGCGGACAAATTCGGCAATCAGTGCATCGTCGTGGCCATCGACGCCAAGAAGGTTTCCGCCGCGGGCGAGAGCGACCGCTGGGAGATCTTCACCCATGGCGGCCGCGAAAAGACCGGCATCGATGCGGTCGAGTTTGCGCGAAAAATGGTCGATCGTGGCGCCGGTGAGATCCTGTTGACCTCGATGGACCGTGACGGCACCAAGGCCGGCTACGACATTGCGCTGACCCGCGCGATCGCGGATGCCGTGCGCGCGCCGGTCATCGCGTCGGGCGGCGTCGGCACGCTCGATCATCTGGTCGAGGGTATCCGCGACGGCCACGCCGGAGCCGTGCTGGCGGCGTCGATCTTCCATTTCGGCACCTACACGATTGCCGAGGCCAAGGCGCATATGGCCAAGGCCGGGCTGCCGATGCGGCTGGACTCGTCAGTCGATCGGCCCTAGAGCGTTTCCGGCTAAGAAAGGCTTGCTACGCGCCATGGCTGAATTCTCCCTCTCCGAGCTGGAGACAATCATCGCCCAACGCGCCCAGTCCGGCGACCCGGACTCGTGGACGGCGAAACTGTTTGCCAAGGGCATGGACAAGGCCGCGCAAAAGCTTGGCGAGGAGGCGGTCGAGACCGTCATTGCCGCCGTCAAAGGCGACAAAAAAGCCCTCGTTTCCGAAAGTGCCGATCTTATGTATCATTGGCTTGTCGTGCTTGGGATTGCGAAGGTTCCGCTGGAGGACGTACTGCGCGAGCTTGAGAGCCGCACCGGCCGCTCGGGCGTCGCCGAAAAGGCTTCGCGGTCGAAGGGTTGACCGCTAGAGCCGGATGATTTCAGGCCGAGGCCTGAAATCTGAATCCGTCTCTAAATTTTGATAGAGGGAGCATGATGTCACCCGAAAACCGCTTCCCACTTTTCGGCATCATGCCCTAGAGGGCAGGAAACTCGATGGACCAGCTCGCTCCGACCGAGAAATATTCCCCCTATCGTTTCTTCTCGGCCGAGCAATGGTCGAAATTCCGCGCCGACACGCCGATGACGCTGAGCGAAGACGAGATCAACCGTCTGCGCTCGCTCAACGATCCGGTCGACCTCGAAGAGGTCAAGCGCATCTATCTGTCGCTGTCGCGGCTGCTGTCGGCCCATGTCGAGGCCAGCCAGCTGCTGTTTCGTCAGCGCCAGGCCTTTTTCAACGCGCTGGATGTGGTCAAGACGCCGTTCATCATCGGCATTGCCGGTTCGGTCGCGGTCGGCAAGTCGACCACGGCGCGCGTGCTGAAGGAGCTTCTGGCGCGCTGGCCGTCGAGCCCAAAGGTCGATCTCATCACCACCGACGGTTTTCTCTTACCCAACAAGGTGTTGCGGCGCGAAAACCTGATGGAGCGCAAGGGCTTTCCCGACAGCTACGACGTCGGCGCACTGCTCAGGTTCCTGTCGGGCATCAAATCGGCGCAGCGTAATGTGCAGGCGCCGGTCTATTCGCATTTGACCTATGACGTCATTCCCGGCGAGTTCGTCACCATCGACCGGCCCGACATTCTGATCTTCGAAGGCATCAATGTGCTGCAGCCCGGCAAATTGCCAAAGGACGGCAAGATCGTGCCGTTCCTGTCGGATTTCTTCGACTTCGCCATCTATATCGACGCCGACGAAAGACTGATCCATCAATGGTACATTGCCCGCTTCATGCGGCTGCGCGAGACCGCCTTCCGCAATCCGGACTCCTTCTTCCACCGCTATTCGCAGCTTTCCGAAGACGCCGCGCGCGCCATTGCGGAAGGCTTGTGGGCCAACATCAACCTGAAAAATTTGCGCGAGAACATCGTGCCGACGAGGGCGCGCGCCGACCTCATCCTGCGCAAGGGCGCCAATCACCTGGTCGAGGAAGTGGCGCTCAGGAAACTGTGACGACTGGGTTAACGGCACCTTAGGCAATCCCGGCTAGTTTTTGCTGCAATTCCAGCGGGTCGGGAGCAAGCCGTGATCAATGCGAGCGATGCCGTGGGCCGCCAGGCCACGGTCTATTCCCTGGTCATTCCGATCTTCAACGAGGAAGCGGTGCTGCCGCTGCTGGTGCGGCGCATCGGCATGCTGCTGGACGCGCTGGACGGTCGCGCCGAGGCAATTTTCGTCGACGACGGCAGCCGCGACACCAGCGTCATCTTCCTGCGCGGCATGGCAGCCGAGGATGACCGCTTCAGGCTGATCGAGCTGTCGCGCAATTTCGGTCACCAGATCGCCATCACGGCCGGCATGGATGCGGCCGCCGGCGAGGCCGTCATCGTCATGGATGCCGACCTGCAGGATCCACCGGAGGTGGTGCTCGATCTCGTCGCCAAATGGAAAGAAGGCTACGAGATCGTCTATGCGCGGCGCATCCGGCGTGAGGGCGAAACCTGGTTCAAGCGGGCCAGTGCCAGTATCTTTTACCGGCTGATCGAGAAGATGACCTCCGTCGACATCCCGCGCGACGTCGGAGATTTCCGGTTGATCGGGCGCAAGGCGCTGGAAACCTTCAAACGCATGCCCGAGCGTGATCGCTTCGTGCGCGGCATGTTCGGCTGGATGGGCTTCAAGCAGACCGCCGTGCCATTCGAGAGGCCGATGCGGGCGGCAGGCGAAACCAAATATCCGTTCTGGAAGATGGTGCGGCTGGCCGTGCACGGCATCGTCAGCTTTTCCGACAAGCCCCTGCGGCTGGCGCTGTGGGCGGGTCTGGCCATTTCCGGCCTTGCCGCCCTGCTCGGCCTCTACGCGGTGTTTTCGTGGCTTTTTGTCAGCGGCGTCGTCCATGGCTGGACATCGACGGTGGTGATCATTTCCTTCCTGTCGGGCATCAATCTGCTGATGACCGGCGTCATCGGCCTTTACGTTGGCGGCATTCATGCCGAGGTGAAACGGCGGCCGCTTTACGTCGTGGACCGGCTGACCGGCTTCGAGGAAGCGATCGCCGCGATGAACAATTTCCAGGCGTCGAAAAAAACGCCGCCTGCGACGCACGAACGCCGGTTCGGTTGACTGTGCGCCAGGCGGTCAACGATCCTTTGCCCGGCTACTGGTGCTGGGCCATGGGCCGTTCGGAGCCGGCGCGAATCCTGCGGTTTGCCGTGATCGGCGGCGTATCGACCCTGATCTACGCCGTGCTGACCCTGGCACTTTCGGCCCTGCATGGCTTCGGCATGCCGGTGACAATAGCCTCGATCGCCGGCTATGGCGCCGGCGCAGTGTTCTCCTATTGCGGACATCGCTTCGTAACGTTCATGTCGGACGGCGCGGTTGGCTTCGAGATCGTCCGCTTCGCCTGCGCCACGGCGCTCGGATTTCTGCTCTCGGTCGGGCTGGCCGTGATCCTTGCCGACGTAGCCGGACTGCCGCCCTTGGTACCAGTGGCAATCGCTTCCATTCTGGTTCCGGTCCTGAACTTCATCATCCTGCGCAGATTCGTCTTCGTGGCGGCCCGATGAGTACGGAGATCCGCTCTTCGGTCGTTGAGAGATCCGCCATGACTTCGGCCCAGGGCAGCTCGCGAACGCTGCCGCGGACCCTGGTCTTCTGCCTGCTCGTGCTGGCGGCGGCCGTGCCCTGGCAGATGCGCTGGGGTGTCATACCCGACACCAGTTGGGCAATCACCATGTCTGAGAAGGTGCTTGCCGGCTCACGACTCTATGTCGATCTCTTCGAAGTCAATCCGCCTTTCACGCCATGGCTGTTCATGCCGACCGTGGCCCTGGCGCATGCGCTCGGCATTTCGCCGGAAGTCGTCATTCATCTCTATGCCTATGCGATCTGCCTGCTGGGTCTCGGCTTTGCCGCGCGGATAGCCAGCTTGGCCGGCTTTGCCGGAAACCGTGTCCTGTTTTCGATGCTCCCGCTGTTCCTGGCACTGCTAATCATCCTTCCCGGCAATGCTTTCAGCGAGCGGGAGCATCTGGGAGTCGCCCTGTTTCTGCCTTTGCTGGTGTTGATGGCCTGGCGCGCCGCGCCGACGGAAGGGCGCACGCCGGGCTTGCCGACAGCGGTACTGGCCGGCCTTTGCGGCAGCGTACTGGTGCTTGTGAAACCCTATTATGCGCTGATGGTGCTGGTTCCGGCGCTTTACGTGGCCTGGCGGCGCCGGTCGATCTGGTCGCTCTTCTGCATCGAATACTGGGTCATCGGTTTGGTCTGCGTCGCCTATCTCGTAGCCGTGCTGTATTTCTATCCAGAGTTCCTCAACACCATCTACCCGGTGCTGGCCGACACCTATATGCGGCTGCGGGTCGTGCAAGCGCTGTTGCTCAAATACGCACCGGCCTATCTTGTCGCACTCTACATGCTGCGTCTGCTTCGCCCGGGCCTCGCTCTGTCGCCGCTGATCATGGTGTTCGTCCTGGCGTCATTGGCGGCCACGGTGCCTCTCGTCTACCAGGCCAAGGGCTGGCCCTATCATGCATTCCCGGCGATCAGCCTGATGGCCGCGGCGTTGCTGCTCAGAGCCGTCCAGATCGACCCGGCGAGGCAGTCGCCATCGGGAACGGGCATGGGGTTGGCGCGCATGCTTTTGCTTGCCACCACCATTCTGGCCAATGCCGTCCCCTTCTGGCCCAGCCAGAAACCCGGTGCCGATTTCGTCGCCACGATAAAGGCCGCGGTCAACCATCCGACGGTCGCGCTCATAGGGTCGGACATTGCCGCGGGCCATCCGCTGACGCGGATGGTCGGCGGGAGCTGGATCTCGATCTACTGCAGCGATTGGCTGGGCGGATTCGCCACCTATTTCGCGCAGGTCGAGGCGCAAAGCGGCAATCAGGCGGCGGCCGAACACTACCGGCATATCACCGATCGCTACATTGATGACAAGCTTGCCCAACTCGAAAGCAAACGGCCATCGCTGGTGATCGTGCAGAAAGCGGACATCTTGTGGTTAAACGAGCTTTCCGGCCGGCAGGATTTCACCCGCTTCATGCAAGGCTATCGGCAGATCGCCGAGGACGATACGTTGAGGGTCCTTGTTCGCGACGATGCTAGAGCGGCGAACCGCTCTACCTCTCTGTTTTGACTTCCGGACGGAAAAGTGCCTCACACTTTTCCTGGAATTGCTCTAACCCGCCTTCGTCACCCGCCGCAGCGTCAGATTGATGCGGCCGCCATTCTTCAGCAGCGCCGAGGTCGACGGGTAGATGCGGTCGACGCCGTGGAAGCAGAGCCGGCCTTCACCGCCGAGCACGACGACATCGCCGCTTTTCAGTCTGAACGATTTGGTGCCGCCGTCGCGCGTCGTCTGGCCGACCCGGAACAGGCAGTCGTCGCCGAGCGAAACGGAAACCACCGGGGCCGAGAAATCGGCTTCGTCGCGATCCTGGTGCAGGCCCATCTTGGCATCCTGCGTATAGAAATTGACCAGGCACGCCTCCGGCGGATGCGGATAGGCGGCGACCTCCTGCCACAATTGCATCAGCGCGTCGGGGATCGGCGGCCATGGCTCTGCGGTCAGCGGATGCGTCGGCTGATAGCGATATCCCAGTTCCTTGTCGGTGACCCAGCCGAGCGAGCCGCAATTGGTCATGCGCACACTCATCTCCTTGCCGGTGCGCGGCATCGCCGGCACGAACAGCGGCGCCTGCTGCACCGCCTTCCTGACCTCTTCGACCAGCGCTTCCTGCGCCGCGCGGGGCAAATAGCCAGGCATATGGCGGACGCCTTTGGGCAGAACGAGCATGGGACTGGACGCTTCACCTAATTGATCTTGCCGACAATGCCACCGCCAGACGAAAACGGCGACCCGAAAGCCGCCGTCTGTCAATCAGGACCGGTTTCGGTCAGGCATCGCCGGCGGACTACATCCGTCCGGCGCTTAATCGTTCTCTACCCGGCCGCGCAGCTTCTTGATCGTGCCGCGCCCGGCCTTGCTCTTCAGACGCCGCTCCACCGCGCCTTTCGACGGCCTGGTCTTCTTGCGCGGCGGCGGCGGTGGTTCGGCGGCCTTGGCGACCAGTGCCGTCAGCCTTGCCCGGGCATCGGCCCGGTTCTGCTCCTGGGTGCGGAAGCGCCCGGCCTCGATGACGATGACGCCGTCCTTGGTGGCGCGCTGGCCGGCAAGCTTGATGGTGCGTGCGCGTACGCGCTCTGACAGGCCGGCCGCATTGGCGGCGTCGAAGCGCAACTGCACGGCGGTGGCCACCTTGTTGACGTTCTGGCCGCCGGGACCGGACGAGCGGATGAAATCCTCGTGCAGGTCGCCCTGATGGATCACGGCTTCGTCGGCAATGATGATGTCGTCGATCGGCATGCCGCAGTCATGGCGCGGCGGACCGAAAAAGAAAAGGCCCGATCGGGACCGGGCCTTTCAACGATTTGCCGAGAGCGACGTCGCGATTACTCCGCAGCCTCCTGCAGACGCGGCGCGGCACCGAGCACGACGGCATCGACATGGCTTTCGAATTTCTCGAAGTTGACGGCGAACATGCCGACCAGCCTTGCTGCCTGGCGGTCATAGGCAGCCTTGTCGGCCCAGGTCGAACGCGGGTCGAGAATGGCGCTGTCGACGCCCGGAACGGCCGCCGGCACCTCGAAGCCGAAATTGGCATCGGTGCGGAAGCCGGCCACCTTCAGCGAACCGTCGAGAGCGGCGGCCAGCAAGGCGCGCGTCGCCTTGATCGGCATGCGCTTGCCGGTGCCGTAGGCGCCGCCGGTCCAGCCGGTGTTGACCAGCCAGCAATCGGCGTCGTGGCGGGCGATCAGCTCGCGCAGCAGATTGCCATATTCCTTGGGATGGCGCGGCATGAACGGCGCGCCGAAACAGGTCGAGAACGTTGCTTCAGGTTCGGTCACGCCCTTTTCGGTGCCGGCCACCTTGGCCGTGTAGCCGGAGAGGAAATGATACATCGCCTGCGCCGGGGTCAGCCGGGCGATCGGCGGCATGACGCCGAAAGCATCGGCGGTCAGCATGATGATGTTCCTGGGGTGGCTGGCGCGCCCGGTCTTCGAGGCGTTGGGGATGAAGTCGAGCGGATAGGCGCAGCGCGTGTTTTCGGTCAGCCGGCCGTCATTGAAGTCCGGCACGCGGTTTGCGTCGAGCACGACATTTTCCAGCACCGTGCCGAAACGCTGCGTGGTGGCAAAGATCTCCGGCTCGGCTTCGGCCGACAGCCGGATCGTCTTGGCGTAGCAGCCGCCTTCAAAATTGAAGATGCCGTGCGGCCCCCAGCCATGCTCGTCGTCGCCGATGAGCGTACGTGACGGATCGGCCGACAGCGTCGTCTTGCCGGTGCCGGAAAGCCCGAAGAAGATCGCCGCGTCGCCGGCCGGTCCCTCATTGGCCGAACAGTGCATCGGCATGACGCCCTTGGCCGGCAAGAGGTAGTTCAGCATGGTGAACACCGACTTCTTCATTTCGCCGGCATAGGAGGTGCCGCCGATCAGCACGATCTTGCGGATCAGGTCGACCGCAATCACCGTTTCGGTGCGGCTGCCGTGGCGGGCCGGATCGGCGCGGAAGGACGGCAGGTCAATGATCGTCATCTCCGGCATGAACTGTTCAAGCTCGGCCGCATCGGGGCGAATGAGCAGGTTGCGGATGAACAGCGAGTGCCAGGCGAATTCGGTGATGACCCGCGTCGGCAGCTTCAGATCGGCATCGGCGCCGCCGACGAGATCCTGCACATACAGATCCTTGTCCGCGGCGTGGACAAGGAAATCGGCGAACAGCGTCTCGAACTGGGCCGGCGAAATCGCCTTGTTGTTGTCCCACCAGATGTGGGCCTCGGTGGCGCCGTCGCGCACGACAAACTTGTCCTTGGGCGAGCGGCCGGTGTGCTGGCCGGTCTCGGCAAGCAGCGCGCCGCCGGCGGTCAACCTGGCCTCGCCACGGCGGATCGCGTCCTCGTAAAGGGCGGCCGCACCAAAATTATAATGAACCGTGCCGGTGGTTTTCAGGCCGATACGATCGATCGCGCAGGCGGAGTTGCGTTTGCCGACTTCCGACATCAAGGGTCCCTTCTTCTGGATTCGCCGCAGTTTGCCGACGTATTTCCGGCATGCCCGCGAGGTGGCTGAGACGGTCAGAACCAGAAAACCCGAATGATATCAAATCATTAATCGATTTAAAAAATTTGAAAGTTGTTTAAATCGTTTATATGTGCAAAAAATCACAGTGGTTGCCCAAAGGATTGGCACACAGTGTTCGTCCAATCCGTGTAGAGGTTCCGATGGGGCCGCCGGCAAGCCGTCCGCGACAGCGGATGGAGCCTGTGCCACATTTTGTACCTAATTTGTCCTGCAAAAGCCCCTTCTCTAAGACAGAAGGGACAGCTCATGAGGGAGCCGCTTGAAATGGCAACAATCGCGCTTGTCGATGACGATCGCAACATTCTGACGTCGGTCTCGATCGCCCTCGAATCCGAGGGGTATCGCGTCGAGACCTACACGGATGGAGCGTCGGCGCTGGAAGGCCTGGCGGCGCGGCCGCCGAATCTCGCCATCCTCGACATCAAGATGCCACGCATGGACGGCATGGAGCTGCTGCGCCGGATGCGGCAGAAGTCCGACCTGCCGGTGATCTTCCTGACCTCGAAGGACGACGAGATCGATGAGCTTTTCGGCCTCAAGATGGGCGCCGACGATTTCATCCGCAAACCGTTCTCGCAGCGCCTGCTGGTCGAGCGGGTGCGCGCCGTGCTGCGCCGTGCCAGTGCCCGCGAAGCTGCGGCAAAGGCGCCCAGCCAGCAGGCCCGTTCGCTCGAGCGCGGCCAGTTGGTCATGGACCAGGAACGCCACACCTGCACCTGGAAGGGCGAGCCGGTGACGCTGACGGTTACCGAATTTCTCATCCTGCACTCATTGGCGCAGCGCCCCGGCGTGGTAAAAAGCCGTGATGCGTTGATGGATTCGGCCTATGATGAGCAGGTCTATGTCGACGACCGCACCATCGACAGCCACATCAAGCGGTTGCGCAAGAAGTTCAAGGCCGTCGACGATGACTTCGAAATGATCGAAACGCTTTACGGAGTCGGGTACCGGTTCCGCGAAGCTTAAGACCGGACCGGGAGCTGCTATTCGATGGCAGTTGACGTAGAGCGAGGCAGACGGGCGGGCGCCGGCAGGCGGCCGTCCAGGATCATGCCCGCATTCCTGTCGAGGATCACGGTGCCGATGCGCCGCTTCCTCGGCCATCACATCTTTTCCAGCCTGACCCGGCGCATCCTGTTCCTCAACCTGGCCGGCCTGGCCGTGCTGGTCACCGGCATCCTCTATCTCAACACTTTCCGCGACGGGCTGATCGACGCCCGCGTCGAAAGCCTGATGACGCAGGGCGAGATCATCGCCGGCGCGATCGCAGCGTCGGCGACGGTCGAGACGGATTCGATCAGCATCGATCCGGAAAAACTGCTCGAACTGCAGGCCGGCGAGAGCCTGGGGCCGGGTTCGGACCAGCTCGACAATCTCGATTTCCCGATCAATCCCGAGCGCGTCGCGCCGGTCTTGCGGCGGCTGATCTCGCCGACGCGCACGCGCGCCCGCATCTATGACCGCGACGCCAACTTGCTGCTCGATTCACGCCATCTCTACTCGCGCGGCCAGATTCTGCGTTACGACCTGCCGCCGGTCGAGGACGAGCAGCCGGATATGCTGGAGCGGGTGCAAAAATTCGTCTTCGATTTCTTCCGCAACAAGGATCTGCCTGTCTATCACGAGCAGCCCGGCGGCAACGGCGCAGCCTTCCCCGAAGTGGTCAAGGCGCTGACCGGCAGCCCGTCGACTATCGTGCGGGTGAGCGAACAGGGCGAGCAGATCGTCTCGGTGGCGGTGCCGATCCAGCGCTTCCGCGCCGTGCTCGGCGTGCTGATGCTGTCGACCGAAGGCGGCGACATCGACAAGATCGTCGCCGCCGAGCGCAAGGCGATCCTGCGCGTGTTCGGCATCGCGGCACTGGTCACCGCCATCCTGTCGATGCTGCTGGCGTCGACCATCGCCAACCCGCTGCGGCGGCTGTCGGCGGCGGCGGTGCGCGTGCGGCGCGGCGTCAAGAGCCGCGAGGAAATCCCCGACTTTTCCGACCGCCAGGACGAGATCGGCAATCTGTCGATCGCGGTGCGCGACATGACCAATGCGCTCTATGCCCGCATCGAGGCCATCGAAAGTTTCGCCGCCGACGTCTCGCACGAGTTGAAGAACCCGCTGACCTCGCTGCGCAGCGCGGTGGAGACGCTGCCCTTGGCGAAGAATGACAATTCCCGCGCGCGTCTGATGGAGATCATCCAGCACGATGTCCGGCGGCTGGACCGGCTGATCACCGACATTTCCGATGCCTCGCGCCTCGACGCCGAGCTGGCGCGCGAAGACGCGGCAATCGTCGATTTGAAGAAATTCATCACCGACCTCGTCGCCGTGTCGCGCGAGGCGACGCGCAACAAGAAGGCGGTCGAGATCGAGTTCAAGGCCGCCAAGCTGCCGCAAGGCGTCAAAGGCTATTTCGTCACCGGCCATGATCTGAGGATCGGCCAGGTCATCACCAATCTGATCGAGAATGCCCGCTCCTTCGTGCCGGAGGACCACGGCCATATCGCCATTTCCCTGGCACGCTCGGGCAAGGTCAACATCGTGACTGTCGACGACAACGGCCCCGGCATCCGCGCCGACGCCATCGACCGCATCTTCGAGCGCTTCTACACCGATCGGCCGGCCGGCGAGGCGTTCGGCCAGAATTCCGGGCTTGGCCTGTCGATATCCAGGCAGATCGTCGAAGCCCATGGCGGCACGCTAACGGCCGAGAACATCCCCGGTACCAAGCCGGGCGACATCAAGGGCGCGCGCTTCGTGGTGACGCTGCCGGCCGAGGCATGATCCCGCAGGCTGAAAACATTCACGGAACGGCGCTGCTGATCGGCGAACGCGGTGTGCTCATCACCGGACCGTCCGGCGCCGGCAAGACGACGCTGGCGCTGGTGCTCATCGACCATTGCCGGGCGCGCGGGCTGTTTTCACGGCTGATCGGGGACGACAGGCTGCTTGCAGCCGCTCGCGCCGGGCGGCTGATCTGCCGCGTGCCGGCCACCATTGCCGGCCTCGCGGAAGTGCCGGGATTCATGCCACGGCCGCTGTCGTTCGAGCCAGGCGGGGTGATCGACCTCCATATCCGGTTGGTGCCGAAACATCAGAGGGACCGCTTTCAGGAAGACTTCAGCGAGCCGATCGCGGGCTGTCCGGTGCCGCGGATCGATCTCATCGAGCGCAACGTTGCGACAGCTTTGCCGGCCGTAATGGCGCGGCTAGCGATTGCGCCTTTCGTATGATCAGCCCCCGGTTTTTTGCTGCAATGCGTCAAAATGGCTATGGCCGGCGCAATTTTGGGCTTGTCAACGCGCCGCGCGTCGACAAGATAGCGCTCCCGCCGCCTGGGATGGCCGGCGAGCATAAAATACGCCTGTGAAGCGGCGATGACGGGAGCCACTATAGAATGATCGGACTCGTGCTTGTAACGCACGGTCAACTGGCCGCCGAGTTCCGCCATGCCGTGGAACATGTCGTGGGGCCACAAGACAATTTCGAAACCGTGGCGATCGGCGCCGATGACGATATGGAGCAGCGGCGGAGCGATATCGTCGACGCTGTCGGCCGCGTCGACACCGGGACCGGCGTCATTGTTCTGACCGACATGTTCGGCGGCACGCCGTCCAACCTTGCCATTTCGGTGATGGAATCCGGCCGCACCGAGGTCATCGCCGGCATGAACCTGCCGATGCTGATCAAGCTGTCGTCGATCCGCAAGGGTGACAACATGGCGGCCGCGCTCGACGAGGCGCAGGCCGCGGGGCGCAAATACATCAACGTCGCCAGCCAGCTCTTGAGCAGCAAATGAGCATGGCATCGGAAAAGGACCAGATAGCCAAAGATTCGATCACCAGGGAGTTTCCGATCATCAACCAGCGTGGCCTGCATGCGCGCGCCTCGGCCAAGTTCGTCCAGGTCGCCAGCGGCTTCGACGCAACCGTCCATGTCGAGAAGGACGGCCTCCAGGTCGGCGGCACCTCGATCATGGGCCTGATGATGCTGGCGGCGAGCCCCGGCTATTCGATCCGCGTCACCGCCAGCGGCGCTGAGGCCGTCGCGGTGATGGACGCGCTGGAGCAATTGGTCGCCTCGCGCTTCGGCGAAGAGTGCTGAAACACATACGCGCATAAAGATTTCTTTATATCCCATTGTCGTCTGAGCGGCGATCTGCTAGTCAGGCCGGCATTCCCGCGCCCTTCGACGCGCCGTGTGGCGCAGGCGCATCTGAAGACAAATCACACCGGAGCACTGCCATGACAGGTAGCAAGGACTATGTGGTCGCCGACATCTCGCTTGCCGGCTGGGGCCGCAAGGAACTCGATATCGCCGAAACCGAAATGCCGGGCCTGATGGCCTGCCGCGAGGAATTCGGCGCCAAGAAGCCGCTGAAGGGCGCGCGCATCACCGGCTCGCTGCACATGACCATCCAGACGGCCGTGCTGATCGAGACGCTGAAGGCGCTCGGCGCCGACATCCGCTGGGCCTCATGCAACATCTTCTCGACCCAGGACCATGCCGCCGCAGCCATCGCCGAGGCCGGCATCCCGGTTTTCGCCGTCAAGGGTGAGAGCCTCGAAGAGTACTGGGACTACACCGACAAGATCTTCCAGTGGGCCGATGGTGGCCTCTCCAACATGATCCTCGACGATGGCGGCGACGCCACCATGTACATCCTGGTCGGCGCCCGCGCCGAAGCCGGCGAGGACGTTCTGTCCAACCCGCACAGCGAGGAAGAAGAGTACTTCTACGCCCAGGTGAAGAAGCGTCTGAAGGCGTCGCCCGGCTTCTTCACCAAGCAGAAGGAAGCGATCCGCGGCGTCACCGAAGAGACGACGACGGGCGTCAACCGCCTCTACCAGTTGCAGAAGAAGGGCCTGCTGCCCTTCCCGGCGATCAACGTCAACGACTCGGTCACCAAGTCGAAGTTCGACAACAAATATGGCTGCAAGGAATCGCTCGTCGACGGCATTCGCCGCGGCACCGACACCATGATGGCCGGCAAAGTCGCAGTCGTCTGCGGTTATGGCGACGTCGGCAAGGGGTCGTCGGCCTCGCTCAAGGGCGCCGGCGCCCGCGTCAAGGTCACCGAGGTCGATCCGATCTGCGCGCTGCAGGCGGCAATGGATGGCTTTGAAGTGGTCACGCTGGAAGATGCGGCCCCGACCGCCGACATCGTCATCACCACGACCGGCAACAAGGATGTCGTCACCCTCGACCACATGCGCTCGATGAAGGACATGGTGATCGTTGGCAATATCGGCCACTTCGACAATGAGATTCAGGTGGCGTCGCTGCGCAACCTGAAATGGACCAACGTCAAGCCGCAGGTCGACATGATCACTTTCCCGGACGGCAAGCGGATGATCCTTTTGTCCGAGGGACGCCTGCTCAACCTCGGCAACGCCACCGGCCATCCGAGCTTCGTGATGTCGGCCTCGTTCACCAACCAGGTGCTGGCGCAGATCGAACTCTACACAAAGCCCGGCCAGTACCAGAACCAGGTCTATGTGCTGCCCAAGCATCTCGACGAGAAGGTGGCGCGCCTGCACCTCGACAAGCTTGGCGCCCGCCTGACCGAACTGTCCGGCGAACAGGCCGCCTATATCGGCGTGACCCCGCAGGGTCCGTTCAAGCCGGAACACTACCGCTATTAAGCATAGCGCAAATTACCACTAGATATTGAAGCCGGGCGATTGACATTTCGCCCGGCTTCTTTTTTGCGCGGAATGATTCTTCACGCCGATTCCAGCACGCGCTATTGTGGTGATTCGCGGGCCGGGGACGAGGGCCGGCTCACGCATAGAGAGCATGATCCCGAAAAGTGGGAACCGGTTTTCGGAAAAGATCATGCTCTTCAAAAAAGGAGTTAGATCGGGAGAGCGTTCTACCAACGTCATCCTGATCTAGGCGGTCTTGCATTCAGGCGGCGAAGAGGACCAAGACATGCCGGGGGAAAACCCGCCTCGCGCGGGATGGGCCGTTTCCGGCGGCCATGACGATTCCGATATCACTGGCTCCGCCTCGACAGGCGGCGGCCTAAGGAAGCGCGTCGGCGCCCGCGTCGCGGGCTTTCTCGCCACATCCGCGCTTGCCGGTCCGCTTACTTTGTTTGCCGCGCATGCCGAGCCATCCATTGCGCAGAAGGCCGGGCTGTCGGTCAGCGCAGTCGAGGTCATCCAGCTCGCCATGTTCGTCGGCGTCATGGGCGCCGCTCTGGTCTCGGCCATCTTCCTGATCCGCGAAAGAGCCCGCACCTCGGCGCAGAATGTCGAGCTCAGGGCCCGCATCGCCGACGTCAACGCGGCGCTGCAGCGTTCGGAAGCGCTGCTCAATCTGCGCGACCAGCGCATCATCGTCTGGGCTTCGGAGAACAAGAAGCCCGAGCTGATCGGAACTTTGCCGCTCGAAAGCGGCGCGCCGGAAGACCGTGCGGCGTTCCTCGCCTTCGGCCGCTGGCTGATGCCGCGCTCGGCGGCAGCGCTCGAAAATGCCGTCGCGGGCCTGCGCGAGAAAGCCAAGCCGTTCGATCTGGTGATCGAATCACAGGCCGGGGCGCCGCTCGAAGTGCATGGCCGCAAGAGTGCCGCCCATGTGCTGGTGCGCTTCGTCTCGCTGTCGGAAACGCAGCGCAGCCAGGCCAGGCTGAAGATCGAGAATCAGCGGCTGGCCGCCGACTACGACACCATGATTGGCCTGCTTGACGCCTTGCCGATGCCGGCATGGCTGCGCGCCACCGATGGCCGGCTGAAATGGGTCAACCGCGCCTATGCCGGCGCGGTCGAGGCATCGAGCGCCGAAACGGCGGTGCGCGAAGCCAAGGAATTTCTCGGCGGCCAGGCGCGCGAACAGATCGCCGAACAACACAAGTCGCACCCGGTCTTCGAACAGACGCTGTCGACGGTGATCGAGGGCGACCGCCGCGTCTTCGCCGTGACCGACTACGCTGGCAGCGACGGCTCGGCAGGCCTTGCCTGCGACACCAGCGCCGCCGAAACCATACGCGGCGAATATGAGCGCACGGTGCGCAGCCATGCCGACACGCTCGACCAGCTCAACACGGCGGTGGCGATCTTCGATACCGACGAGAAGCTGCGCTTCTTCAACCAGGCATTCCAGAAACTGTGGGGGCTGGACTCTGGCTTCCTGCACAGCGCGCCGGACAATGCGCTTTTGCTCGACCGGCTGCGCAGCGAAGGCAAGATCGCCGAGCAGCCGGAATGGCGGCGCTGGAAGGAAGGCCTGCTTGGCGCCTACCGCGCCGTCGAATCGCAGGAGCACTGGTGGCATCTGCCCGACGGCAAGACCATCCGCGTGGTCGCCAACCCGCAGCCCAAGGGCGGCGTGACCTGGGTGTTCGAGAACCTGACCGAGAAGATGGACCTGGAAAGCCGTTATCAGACCGCCGTGCGGGTCCAAGGCGAGACGCTCGACAATCTGGCCGAGGGCGTCGCGGTGTTCGGCCCCGATGGGCGGCTGCGTTTGTCCAACCCGGCCTTTGTCGCGCTGTGGGGGCTGAGCCAGGATGTGGTCAAGCCCAACGTCCATGTCTCGGCGATCCGAGACCTCAGCGACCAGCGCGCCGTCGACAGCCCGTGGGGCGGGTTCGTCGCCGCCATCACCGGTTTCGACGACGAGCGCCGCGAGCGCCACGGCCAGACCGAGCTGAAGAACGGCACCGTGCTAAGCTACGCCGTCATCCCGCTGCCCAACGGGCAGGTGATGATGACCTTCGTCGACGTCACCGACAGCGTCAATGTCGAGCGCGCCCTGAAGGACAAGAACGAGGCGCTGCAGAAATCCGACCAGCTGAAGAACGAGTTCGTGCAGCACGTTTCTTATGAGCTGCGCTCGCCGCTGACCAACATTATCGGCTTCACCGAGTTGTTGTCGCTGCCAACGACCGGGCCGCTGAGTCCCAAGCAGCGCGAATATGTCGAGCATGTCAGCTCGTCGTCTTCGGTGCTGCTCACCATCGTCAACGACATACTCGACCTCGCCACCGTCGACGCCGGCATCATGCAGCTCGATATTTCGGAGGTGAGCGTCGATCGCACCATCCAGGCCGCCGCCGAACTGGTCGCCGACCGGCTGGAAGAGCATGCAATCAAGCTCAAAATAGACGCCGCGGCCGCGCCGAAGAGTTTCCACGGCGACGAGACCCGGGTCCGCCAGATCCTCTACAATCTGTTGAGCAACGCGGCCAATTACGCGCCGGAAGCGAGCACAATCACGCTGGCCTGCCGCCATTTGGAACAAGGCGTCGAATTCTCCGTCCACGATGACGGTCCCGGCATGCCGCCGGACCTGCTCGATTCGGTGTTCCGCCGCTTCGAGCCGCGTACCAATGGCGGACGCCGGCGCGGCGCCGGGCTCGGCCTGTCGATCGTCAAGAGCTTTGTCGAGCTGCATGGCGGCAGCGTGCGCATCGAGACCGGCAAGGATCAGGGCACCACCGTCATCTGCACCTTCCCCGATGCACCGTCGGGCGTCCGCGCCGCGGCCGAGTAGCGCGATCGATGACTGTTGCTGTGCTGGAGCGTTTTCTCGCCGACGAGCCTGCGACCGCAAGGCTCGGGGAAGACCTGGCCATGGCGCTGCGGCCGGGCGATGTGCTGGCGCTCAAGGGCGATCTCGGCGCCGGCAAGTCGACGCTGGCGCGTGCTCTGATCCGGGCGCTGGCCGACGATGCCGGCCTCGACGTGCCGAGCCCGACCTTCACTTTGGTGCAAAGCTACGACACGCGCATTCCCGTCCATCATTTCGATCTCTATCGGCTGTCCTCGCCCAGCGAGATGGACGAGCTGGGTTTCGACGAAGCGCTGCTGCAAGGCGCTGCCCTGGTTGAATGGCCGGAGCGGGCCGAGGCCGCCTTACCCAAGACCTCGATCTGGATCGAACTCATCCATCATGGCGAAGGCCGATTAGCGAACTTGTCGGGCGAAGGTGCAGCCTTCGAACGCATGGCGCGATCGCTGGCGATGCGCGACTTCCTCGAAACGGCCGGCTGGGGCGAGGCCGCGCGGCGCCATTTCGTCGGCGACGCCTCGGCGCGCTCTTACGAGATCGTCTCGCTCGCGGGCTTCGAGCCCCGCGTCCTGATGAACTCGCCGCGGCTGGTGCTCGGACCGCCGGTGCGCGACGGCAAACCCTACGCGGTGATCGCCCACACCGCGCAATCGGTGATGGCCTTTGTCGCCATCGACAAGGCACTGCTGGCGCAAGGTGTCAGCGTCCCCCAGATTCACGCCGAGGATCTCGAGCAGGGCTTTCTGCTGCTGGAGCATCTGGGCTCGGAAGGCTTTCTGGACGGCCAGGGCAAGCCGGTGGCGGAGCGCTATGCGGCGGCGGCCGAATTGCTGGCGATGATGCATGGCAAGGCGTGGCCGCAGCGCATGGAGGCCGCGCCGGGCATTTATCACGACGTGCCCCCCTTCGATCGCGATGCGATGCTGATCGAAGCCGACCTCTTGGTCGACTGGTATGTGCCGATGGTGACCGGCAGCGCGGCAAGCGAAGCCTTGCGCGCCGGCTATCACAAGGAATGGAACGCGGTTCTCGACCGGCTGAACACAGACGAGTACACATTGATGCTGCGCGACTTCCATTCGCCCAACATCATCTGGCGCGGTGACCGCACCGGCCACGACCGCCTCGGCATCGTCGACGTCCAGGATGCGCTGCTCGGCCCTGCCGCCTACGACGTCGCATCACTGGCCATGGATGCCCGCGTCACCGTCTCGCCCGACATCGAGCAACACACCGTCGATGCCTATGTCGCGGCGCGTCAAGCCGCCGGCGGCTTCGACGAGTTCGCTTTCCGCGAGGCCTATGCAATCATGGCGGCGCAGCGCAATTCGAAAATCCTCGGCATTTTCGTGCGGCTCGAAAAGCGCGACGGCAAGCCCTATTATCTGAAACACCTGCCACGCATCCGCGACTATCTCAGGCGGGCGCTGGCGCACCCGAGCCTGAAAGGGTTACACGACTTCTATGTCGCCCACGGGCTGCTGGAGGAACGATCGCCGTGACGGCAGGTCCCAAGATCGCAATGGTGCTGGCGGCTGGTCTCGGCAAGCGCATGCGGCCGATCACCGACACCATGCCGAAGCCGCTGGTGCGAATCGCCGGCAAGACCTTGCTCGACTGGGGGCTGGACAGTCTCGAAGCGGCCGGGGTCACCAAGGCCATCGTCAACGTGCACTATCTGCCGGACCAGATCGTCGCTCATGTCGCCCACAGGCACGTGCCGAAAATCGTCATTTCCGACGAGCGCGATGCGCTGCTGAATTCGGCCGGTGGCATCGTCAAGGCATTGCCGCTGCTGGGTGCCGAACCCTTCTACATCATCAATGCCGACACGTTCTGGATCGACAGCGGCCAGCCCAGCCTTGAGCGCCTTTCCCTTGCATGGGATGGCGCGAAAATGGATATTCTGCTGATGCTTACCGATCTCGACTCGGCGACCGGCCACAGTGTCGGCACGGATTTCCTGATGGCGCCGGATGGCGGCCTGCGGCGCTCGAAAGGCGAACCGGCAGGACTGATCTATGCCGGGGCGGCGATCGTCGATCCCGCCATATTTGAGGGTGCGCCGGCCGGGGCACATTCGCTCAACGCCTATTTCGACAAGGCGATTGCCGCTGGTCGCCTGTATGGAATGCAGATGCGCGGAAGCTGGATCACCGTCGGCACGCCCGATGCCATTCCGCAGGCGGAAGCGGCGGTCGCCGCGGCCCTCGCAGGAGCGGTATGAGCGGCGCGCGCCGCGTTCTCTCGATCCCGCCCGGAGCGCCATTCCTGCCGACTCTGGCCGAGGCCTTGCTGGCCGGACGGCTGGTGCCCGGCTTCCGCTTCGACGGCGATCCGCTGGCGCTGGCCGACGTCACCATCTATGTGCCGACACGGCGTGCAGCGCGCGCGCTGCGCGGTGCCTTTGTCGACGCGCTTTCCGGACCTGGCGTGAGCCGCCGTTCGGCGATCCTGCCGGTCATCCGCCCGCTCGGTGAGTTCGACGAAGACGAGACAGCCTTCGACGCCGGCGCGCCGGCCGAGCTTGAGATGGCGCCGCCGATTGCCGCCATCGAACGCCTGCTGCTTTTGGCGCCGCTGGTGCGCGCGTGGAAGCGCACCTTGCCGGCGCATGTCCTGGCCATGTTCGACGAAGAGATCGTCGTGCCGGCCTCCGCCGCCGATGCGATCTGGCTGGCGCGCGACCTTGCCCGGCTGATGGACGAGATCGAAACCGACGGCACGGACTGGACCAGGCTTGCCGACCTGGTGACCGGCAATCTTGCCGGCTGGTGGCTGGTGACGCTCGATTTCCTTCGCATCGTTACCGACGCCTGGCCGAAATTGCTGCAGGAGCGCGACCGCTCCAACCCGGCCGCGCACCGCAATGCACTGATCCGGCGCGAGGCGAAGAGGCTCGAACGCAACCCGCCCAAAGGCCCGGTGATTGCCGCCGGCTCCACCGGCTCGATCCCGGCCACGGCCGAACTGCTTGCCGCGGTCGCCAGCCTAGCCAACGGCGCCGTGGTGCTGCCCGGTCTCGATGGGATGCTGGACGAGCCGTCCTTTGCCGCGATTGCAGCACCCGGCGCTCGGCCTGCTTTGCTCGGTCATCCGCAATACGGCATGGCCAAGCTGATCGGCAAGATCGGCGTGCTGCGCGGCGATGTCGAGGAGGTCGTATCCGCCGAGCCGGCGCAGGCGCTTCGTGCCGCGCTGGTCGGCGAGGCGCTGCGGCCCGCAGAAACCACCGAATTGTGGGCCGAGACCCGCATTACCTTCAATGCCGGCGACATCGCCGAAGCCTTCGCCGATGTGACGCTGGTTGAAGCCGCCAGCGAACGCGACGAGGCGGTGGCAATCGCCATCGCGCTGAAGACAGCCGTCGAGCAGCCGGGACAGCGAGCGGCCCTTGTCACCGGCGACCGGGCGCTGGCGCGACGCGTCTCGGCCGAGCTTCTGCGCTTCGGCGTCATCGCCGACGATTCCGGCGGCACGCCGCTCGCCAACACGCCGGCCGCCAGCCTGCTGCGGCTGACGTTGCAAGCCGTGTACCGGCCCGGCGATCCCGTCGGCCTGCTGTCGCTGCTCAAGCATCCGCTGCTTGGGCTCGGCCTGGAGCGGGCCGTCGTGCGCCATGCCGCCGAGCTCATCGAACTGGTGGCGCTGCGCGGCGGCACCGGCCGTCCCGACATCGCCTCGCTGCCGGCGCTGTTCGAGGACCGCCTTGCCGGCCTGAGCAGCGACAGGCGCCAGGCCTTCTGGTTTTCGCGCCTGACCGTGCGCGGTGTCGAGGAGGCTCGCGATCTGTTGGGCCGGCTTGCGACGGCGCTGGCGCCGCTGACCACTTTTCGCGGCGAAGAGAATGCCGATCTCGTCGCGCTGACCAAGGCGAGCGTCGCCGCGCTGGAAAATCTCGGCCGCACGGCGGACGGCAGTCTCGCCGAACTTTATGCCGGCGATGCCGGCGAGAAGCTCGCCGACCTGCTGCGCGGCGTGGTCGCGGCCTCGGCCTCATTCGACTTCCCGGCCGACGAATGGCCCGATGTTATGGACGCGCTGATCGCGCCCGAGACGGTGAAGCCGGGACAAGGCACCGACCGCAACATCGCCATCTGGGGCGCACTGGAAGCGCGGCTGCAAAGCGTCGACACGCTGGTCATTGGCGGGTTGAACGAGGGCGTGTGGCCGCGCAAGCCGGAGAGCGACCGCTTCATGTCGCGGCTGATGAAGACCGGCATCGACCTCGAGCCACCGGAGCGGCGCATCGGCCTTGCCGCTCACGATTTCCAGATGGCGATGGGGGCAAAGAAGGTGGTGCTGACGCGCTCGGCCCGCGCAGGCGACGCACCTGCCGTGCCGTCGCGGTGGCTGCAGCGCATCCTCACCTTCATCGGCAACGACCCCGCGACCGCGCTGCGCCAGCGCGGCGATGAATTGCTGGCCTGGGCCCGCGCGCTGGACGCCGGCGAGCGGCAACATTTCGCGCCACGGCCGCAGCCGAAGCCGCCGCTGGCAATGCGGCCGCAGCACTTCTCGGTGACCGAGATCGAGACGCTGCGCCGCGATCCCTATGCGATCTATGCCCGACGCATTCTCGGCCTCCTGCCGCTCGAACCGGTGATCCGCGATCCAGGTGCGGCCGAGCGCGGCACGCTGTTTCACGACATACTGCACCTGTTCTCGACAGAGGTTGCCGACCCGCGCGCGCCGGAAGCCCTGGAGAGGCTTATCTCGGCGGGCCGCAGATGCTTTGCAGAAGTAGCCCTTCCCGCCGATGTCGAGGCCGTGTGGTGGCCGCGTTTCGAAAAACTCGCCGCCAACATCATCGAATGGGAGCGTGGCCGGGCTCCCGCCGTCGCGCGGCGGCATGCCGAGGAGCGGGCAGAAAAAACCGCTGTCGGCCGTACCGGGGTGACGCTGTCAGGCTATGCCGACCGTGTCGATTTGCTGGCCGGCGGCATGGCCGACATTTTGGACTACAAGACCGGCTCTTCGCCATCCAAGGCGCAAGCGCACACGCTGCTGGCGCCGCAGCTGGCGCTGGAAGGCGCCCTGCTCCGGCGCGGCGCCTTCAAGGGGCTTGGCGCGCGCGAACCCTCGCAACTTGCCTTCGTGCGGCTGAAGCCGAATGGCGAAGTGTTCGAGGAATCCATCCTCGACTACAACCGCCAGCCCAGGACCGCCGAAGACCTCGCCGAAGAAGCCTGGGCGCGGCTGGAAAAGCTGCTTGTCCATTATGCCGACCCAACGACCGGCTACCTGTCTCGGGCGCTGCCGTTTCGCGAGGGCGAGAGCGACGGCGACTACGACCATCTGGCGCGCGTGCTCGAATGGTCGGCCGGCGGCGACAGCGACGACGAGGCGGGGGAGGCATGAAGAAGGCCTATCCCATCCCAACCGAGACCGCCGCCAGTCAGGCGCGCGCCTCCGACCCGAAGAACTCGGCCTGGGTGTCGGCCAATGCCGGCTCCGGCAAAACGCATGTGCTGGCCCAGCGCGTCATCCGGCTGCTGCTCAACGGCACCGATCCGTCGAAGATCCTGTGCCTGACCTATACGCGGGCCGCCGCCGCCAACATGTCGAACCGGGTGTTCTTGACGCTCTCGGAATGGACGGCGCTTGGTGATGCCGAGCTTGCCGCCAAGATCACCGCGCTGGACGATCGCCGACCCGACCGCGACACCATGCGCCGGGCACGCCGGCTGTTTGCCGAGGCGCTGGAGACGCCGGGCGGGCTGAAAATCCAGACCATCCACGCCTTTTGCGAATCGGTGCTGCACCAGTTCCCGCTGGAGGCCAACATCCCGGCGCATTTCGAAATGCTCGATCCGCAGATGGAGACCTCGCTGTTCGCCGCCGCGCGCCGCGACATGATTTCCGGCACTTCTGCCGGCGACGCCGGACTGGCCGAGGCCTTCGCCACCGTGCTGGAACGCGGCGGCGAACACGGGCTCGACGCGCTGCTTTCCGAAATCGTGCGCAAGCGCGACGGCCTGCGCGGCTTCATCGACGCGGTCGGGCGCGACGGCGCCGGCTTTCAGGCTCTGTTCGAGGAATTCCATTTCCGTCCCGGACAGAGCGCCGAAGACATAGCGGCATCGGTGTGGCCGCTGCCGGGTTTCCTGCCTGATTTCTTTGCCGCGTTCGCCAGCGCAGCCGAAGCCGTCGATGCCCGCACTGTTCTCAACAACCTTCTGCCCTATGCCCGTCAGGCCTTCGTGGAGACCGATCCGATCCGCCGGTTGCAGATGCTGGGCAAAGCCTTCCTCAAGGCGGATGGCGACCCCTATGATCCCGCCAAGGCATTCAAGAAGGCGCTGCTTGACCGGCTGCCCGACCTACACCAGCGCTATCTCGTCGCCGTCAAGGCGATCACAGAGGTTTCCGACCGGCTGGCGCTGTTCAGGATGCTGGAAGGCACGGCTGCGGCGCTGACCATCGCCGACTGGCTGATCGTGCGTTACGAGCGCCTGAAGCGCGGCCGCAGCTTCCTCGACTTCAACGATCTCATCACCCGCACCGTCAATCTTCTGGCGCGGCCGGACGCTGGGCCGTGGGTGCAGTACAAGCTCGACCAGGGCATCGACCATATCCTGCTCGACGAGGCGCAGGACACCAGCCCCGACCAGTGGGAGGTGGTGAAGCGGCTGGCGGAAGAGTTTTTCGCCGGCCATGGCCAGCGCGGTACGGCCAATCGCACGGTGTTTGCCGTCGGTGACGAAAAGCAATCGATCTATTCGTTCCAGGGTGCGGCACCCGATTCCTTTGCCGACAGCCGGCTTTTGTTTGCCGGGCGCGTGCGCGATGCCGAGGCCTCGTTTGCCGACCTCAAGCTGACCTGGTCGTTCCGTTCGACCGACGATGTGCTGGCTGCCGTCGACCGCGTCTTTGCCGATCCGGTCGTGAGGCGCGGCATCAGCCACGACCCCGATCCGCTCGACCACAAGGCGATCCGCAACGATGCGCCGGGCTATGTCGAGGTCTGGCCGTCGCTTGGCGCCGATGCGGTCGAGGAACCCGACGACTGGACACTGCCGGTCAACCACGCCAGCGCACCGGCGGTGCGCGTTGCCGAACATGTGGCGGCGACGATCCAGGCCTGGCTCAAGGACCGCGAGATCATCGAGGGCAAGGGCCGCAGGCTGCGGGCCGGCGATATTCTGGTGCTGGTGCGCAAGCGCGACCGCTTCGTGCATGCGCTGTCACGGGCACTGAAGGACCGTGACATTCCTGTCGCCGGCGCCGACCGGCTGAGCCTGCCCGGCCATATTGCGGTGAAGGATCTGATCGCGCTCGGCCATTTCCTCATCCAGCCGCAGGATGACCTGTCGCTCGCCGCCGTGCTGCGCAGCCCGATCTTCGACGTGTCGGAGGAGACGCTATTTGCGCTTAGCGCGGGAAGGCCGGCCGCGACATCGCTGATAACGTCACTGCGACAGCATGCCGGCAACAGTGCCGCGCTGGCCGCTATCGTCACCCGGCTCGACGGCTGGGCCAATGAGGCGGCGTTCCGGCCGGTGTTCGAATTCTACGCCGGCGTGCTGGCGCGCGACAGCCTGCGCAAGAAGATGATTGCCCGGCTCGGCCCGGAGGCCGGCGACATCCTCGATGAATTCCTGAGCTTCTGCCTCGCCGAGGAACGCACCGGCTTGCCGGGACTGGAAGCCTTTCTGGCGACGCTGGAAAACACCGGCCCGGAGATCAAGCGCGAGATGGACCAAACGCGCGACGAGGTCCGCGTCATGACCGTGCACGCCGCCAAGGGGCTGGAGGCGCCTGTCGTCTTCCTCGTCGACGGCGGCTCGGCGCCGTTCAGCGACCAGCATTTGCCGCGGCTGATGCCGTTCGATGGTTCGGGCCGCAACTTTGACGGCAAGGGCTATCTCTGGCGCTCGGCTGCAGACGTCGCCAACGGTTTCTCCAAGACGGCTTCGGCGCGGGCGCGCGAGCTTGCCGACGACGAATACCGCCGCCTACTCTATGTCGGCATGACGCGCGCCGAGGACCGGCTGATTGTCTGCGGCTATCACGGCAAGCACTCACCCAGCACCGGCACCTGGCATTCGATCGTCAGCCGCGCGCTGACCGGCGCACCGGAAAGCACAGAGCGCCGCCACCCCGCCAGCGGCGAGCCGGTGCATCGCTTCGTCATGACCAAGCTGCCGCCTGTGGCACAAGCGGCGGCCGATGAAACGCGGCTGCCGCAACAGGTCCTGCCGCTGCCGGAAAGCCTCTACCGGGCCTTGCCGCCTTATGAGGAGCTACCGCGTCCGCTGTCGCCCTCCGGCGCCTCGGCGCTGATCGACGAGGGCAAGGAGGCTGTCGTCGACACGCGCTCGCCGGTGCTGGACAGCGAGGCGGAGCCCGGCTTTGCGGTGATGCGCGGGCTGACGATGCACAAGCTACTGCAGATGCTGCCCGGCTTCCCCGAGGGCGAACGACAAGGCGCGGCGGGGCAGTATCTAAGCCGTGCCGGCGCCGACTGGACTGAAGCCGAACGCAGCAAGGCGCTGATCTCGGTGATGGCGATCCTCGGGGATTCGCGTTTTGCCGAACTGTTCTCGCCCTCATCTCGCGCCGAAGTGGCCGTCATGGGCAGCCTCGAGGTCAAGGGCAGATTGCGTTCGATCTCCGGCAAGATCGACCGGCTGGCGGTGACGCCGGAGCGCGTTTCGATCGTCGATTACAAGACCAACCGGCCGGCGCCGGCCACACTCGCCCAGGTGCCACCGGCCTATATCCTGCAGCTGGCGCTCTACCGCGCGCTGCTCAAACCGCTTTATCCCGACCGCGCGGTGACCGCAGCACTGTTGTTTACCGAGGCGCCGAGGCTGATCGAACTGCCGGCCGAGGCAATGGACGACGCCCTTGCCCGACTCACGGGAGCGTGACACAAGTTCTGCTTGAAGAAGGGCTGCTCAACCACCACATTTGGTGCGAGATAAATTTCGAAAGGATTTTCGCATGGCCACCGTCAAGGTCGACAAGAGCAATTTCCAGGCCGATGTGCTCAACGCCTCGCAGCCCGTCGTGGTGGATTTCTGGGCGGAATGGTGCGGCCCGTGCAAGATGATCGGTCCGTCGCTGGAAGAAATCGCCAATGAGCTCGGCGACAAGATCAAGATCGCCAAGCTGAACATCGACGAGAATCCCGAGCTTGCCGCGCAATTCGGCGTGCGCTCGATCCCGACGCTGATGATCTTCAAGGGCGGCGAAGTGGCCGACATGAAGGTCGGTGCGGCGCCGAAGACCGCGCTGTCGCACTGGATCAACGGCAGCCTCGCCTGAGCTTTTTTAGGCAATCCCGGACAGAAAACCGCTTCACACTTTTCTTGGAATTGCCCTAGCAGAACTCTCGATATCGAAGCCCGGCCCTCGCCCGGGCTTTTCTTTGGCGTCATCGCCCAACCGCCTCTGGCCCTCGCATAGGCGCACTCCATGTCATCTGCTTGAGGCAGGACAGGAGAGACAGAATGACCGGATCCGCCAAGGCCACCGTCTTCATCGACAATGAGCGCGTCATCGTCACCGAATACCGCTTCCAGCCAGGCGACAACACCGGCTGGCATCGCCATGGCCACGACTATGTCGTGGTGCCGCTGATGGACGGCAAGGTGAAGCTGGTGACCAAGGATGGCGAGTCCTTCGCCGAGATGAAAAAGGGCGCCCCCTATTTCCGCAAGGAAGGCGTCGAGCACGACGTCATCAGCGCCAACGACGGCGAATACGCCTTTATCGAGATCGAACTGAAATGATGGCATGCCATCGCCTGCCATCTTGATGGCAGGCCCTGATGAGGCTATATCTTTCCTCAAAAGGAGTTTGAAATGGCCGAACCCCAGCTTTCAGTCCGCAGCGCAAAAGCACGTGATCTTGCGCATCGACTCGCTCGTCGCGAAAACCGCTCTATAGCTGATATCGTCGAACGCGCTCTCGAATCCTACGAGATTCGCGAAGCCGGGCGAGAACCGGCATCCGCCTTCTACTCCCGTCTGACGGCAAGCATTGGCGTCGACATCGATCTGGAAGAAGTCATCCGGGAAAGCCGTAAGGTCCATACAGGGCCGGAGCTTTGATTTTCGTCGACACCAATGTGATTTCGGAGACCCTTAGAAAGACGCCTGACGCGGCTGTCATGGCTTGGCTGGTCCGCAACGATGCTGAACTGGCTCTTCCCACGGTGGCGATTGCCGAAATCGCTTTCGGCATCCAAAAGATACGACCTGATGAGCGCGCCGACCGCCTGGAGCAAGGTCTCTCTCAATGGCGCCATCGCTTTGCCGACCGGATTTTTGGGCTGACTGAGGAGGCGGCTCTGGCTTATGGCGAGATTATGGGAACCTCCACCCGCCAAGGCCGAGGCATGTCGGCACCCGACGGCATGATTGCAGCGATAGCACGCGTGAATGGCGGTCGGCTGGCAACGCGCAATCTGAACGACTTCGGCCCGGCCAACCTCGAGCTGATCTCGCCTTGGGATTTCTAGAGCATTACCAGTCGGCGATGCGGTCGCCACCGGTGAATTGTGCGCTTTTTTCGGTGTATTCGAACAGCTCGATCTTCACGCCGTTGGGGTCGCGGATCCAGGCCTGAAAGGTGTCGTCGCAGGCGTGTTTTTTGGCCGTGACGCCGACGCCTTTCCCGCTGATATGGGCAATCGCGGCGTCGATATCTTCAACCTCAAGGCAAAAATGGTTGATCTGGTTCTGCTCGCTGTATGCAGTGCCGTTCTTCTGGAACACCTCGACATGGCTGCGGCCGCCGCAATTGAGGTAGAAGCCGAAGACCTTGCCGTCGCGCAGGAAATTGAACTGCGTATCGAGGCCGAGCACGTCGCGGTAGAAAGCTCGCGTCGCCTCCAGATCATGCGCGAAGATACAGACGTGAGCGAGCTGCTTCACCTTGATCATACGCGACTCCTTGCTGTCATTGCCTTCAGGTCGGCGGCGTCCCGTTTTCGGCCAACACCGCGCCGGCCAGATACAGTGAACCGCCGATCAGGATGCGTGGCGCCGGGCCATCCCAGGTGTCGCGCAGCAGCATCAGCGCGCTGGCGACGGAGCTGACCGGTTCGGCGGTGAGACCGGCTTCCGTCGCGCGGACCGCCAGCTCGTCATTCGGCACGCCGGCGTCGCTGAGGCTGACCGGCACCGTGTAGACGTGACGGACCAGACCCTTGAAGGCGTGGAAATAGCCGCTCTGGTCCTTGGTGTTGATCATGCCGGAGATCAGGAACAGCGGCCTCGGGTTTTTTTCCTCCTGCTCGGCCAGCGCCTCCGCAATGACCATGCCGGCGCCCGGATTATGGCCGCCGTCGAGCCAGATGTCGGCGCCCGCGGGCGCCAACTCCGCCAGTCTGCCCTGCGCCAGCTTCTGCATGCGGCCCGGCCACGCGACATTGGCCATCGCCTTTTCCGTGGCACGGTGGCTGATCTCGAAGCCGGCGGCCTTGACTGCGGCAATCGCTGCCGCCGCATTGGCGAACTGGTGGCGTCCGGGCAGGCGCGGCGGCGGCAAATCCATCAAGCCGTCCTCGTCCTGATAGACCATGCGGCCGTTTTCCTCGAAGGCGAGGAAATCCTGGCCGTAGACGAAGGTCGGGCAATCCAGCCGCTCGGCGGTTTCGATCAGGACCTGCAGCGCCGTCTCGCTCTCCTGCGCGCCGATGACCACCGGGCAGCCGCGCTTCATGATGCCGGCCTTTTCGGCGGCGATCAGTTCGACGCGGTCGCCGAGATAGGCCTCGTGGTCCATCGACACCGGCATGATCACCGACACCGCCGGCCGGGTGACGACATTGGTGGCGTCGAAGCGGCCGCCAAGGCCGACCTCGATGATGGCGGCAGCGGCCGGATGCTCGGAAAACAGGATGAAGGTGACGGCAGTGAGGATTTCGAAGACGGTGATCTTCTGGCCTTCATTGGCCCGTGCGACGCGGGCGATGGCCTCGGCAAAGGTCTCGTCATCGACCAACCTGCCGCCACCCTCGGCCGCTAGCCGGTAGCGCTCGGCCCAGTTCACCAGATGCGGCGAGGTGTGAACATGGACGAGATGGCCGCCGGCTTCGAGCAGCGCGCGCGAAAAGGCCGCGCACGAGCCCTTGCCGTTGGTGCCGGCAATGTGGATGACCGGCGGCAGCCGGTCCTGCGGATTGCCGAGGCGTTCGAGCAGCCGGGTGATGCGGTCGAGCGAAAGGTCGAAGCCTTTCGGATGCAGCGCCATCAAGGCGTCGATTTCGCGGTCTGCGGCAAGTGTGGTCATAAGGGAATCCTACCGCATGAGCCCAAAAACACGAATCGGTTTTCGGAAAGGATCATGCGTAACAAGAGGATACCGCGCGAAACATCGCGCGCAATCGCTGATAGCGGCCGGGAATGTCGCGTCAGGCCTGCGGCCGGGCTTCCGTCGGGATGACGGCTGGCGGCAGGATTTCCGGCTCCAGCGGCTTTTGCTCGGGAACCTTGAGCAGCATCTTCAACAGCCGCGCAATCGTTCCGCGCAGCTCCAGCCGCGACACCACCATGTCGACCATGCCGTGCTCCATCAGATATTCGGAGCGCTGGAAGCCGTCCGGCAGTTTTTCCCGGATGGTCTGCTCGATGACGCGCGGGCCGGCAAAGCCGATCAGCGCGCCGGGCTCGGCGATGTGGACGTCGCCCAGCATGGCATAGGAGGCGGTGACGCCGCCGGTGGTCGGATTGGTCAAGACGACGATGTAGGGCAGGCCGGCTTCCTTCAGCCGATCGAGGCCGACCGTGGTGCGCGGCAATTGCATAAGGGACAGGATGCCCTCCTGCATGCGGGCGCCACCGGAGGCGGCGAACAGGATCAGCGGCCGCTTGCGCTGCAGGGCGACCTCGAAAGCATGCACGATGGCGTCACCGGCGGCCATGCCGAGCGAGCCGCCCATGAAGGCGAAGTCTTGCACCGTCACCACCACCGGCAGGCCTTCGACCGTGCCCAGCGCGTTGACGATGGCGTCTTCCAGGCCGGTCTTGGCCTTGGCGTCCTTCAGGCGGTCTGTGTAGCGCTTCTCGTCGCGGAACTTGAGCGGGTCCTGCATGACCTTCGGGTTCTCAAGCTGCTCGTATTTACCGTCGTCGAAGAAGAACTTCAGCCGCTCCTTGGCCGAGATCTTCATGTGATGGCCCGATGACGGGATGACGAACTGGTTGGATTCCAGGTCCTTGTGGAACACCATCTCGCCGGTCTCGGGATCCTTGATCCAGAGATTCTCCGGCATGTCGGTGCGCCGGCCGAGCATCGAATTGATCCTCGGGCGAACGTAGTTGGTGATCCAGTTCATCGCTTCGGCTCCTGTCCTGACGAAGAGTTGGGTAAAGAGGTAGGAGAACTATTCGGCAGCAGCAAGGCGGGCCGAACGCACGCCTTGCGACAGGCCGCTGACCAAAGTGGCGACGGCCTCGGCCGGATCGGCGGTCTTTTCGCCCTTCGGCCCCAGCACATTGGCGACCGCATTGACGATGGCGGTGCCGACGACGACGCCGTCGGCATTGGCGCCGATGATGCGCGCCTGCTCGGCGGTCTTGACGCCGAAACCGACGCAGACCGGCAGGTCGGTGTGACCTTTGATGCGCTTGACCGCCGCCGCGACCTTGCCGGTATCGGCCAGAGCCGAGCCGGTGATGCCGGTCATCGAGACGTAATAGACGAAGCCCGAGGTGTTCTGCAGCACCTTTGGCAGGCGCTTGTCGTCGGTGGTCGGCGTCGCCAGGCGGATGAAGTTGACGCCGGCCTTGAGCGCGGGAATGCAGAGTTCCTCGTCCATCTCCGGTGGCAGGTCGACGACGATCAGCCCATCGATGCCGCTGGCGATCGCGTCCTTGAGGAAGCGGTCGACGCCGTAGATGTAGATCGGGTTGTAGTAGCCCATCAGCACGATCGGCGTCTCGTTGTCGCCAGCGCGAAAGTCCGCCGCCATCTGCAGTGTCTTGACCAGCGTCTGGCCGCCTTTCAGCGCCCGCAGGCCGGCGGCCTGGATCGCCGGGCCGTCGGCCATCGGATCGGAAAACGGCATGCCCATTTCGATGATATCGGCGCCGGCCTTCGGCAGCGCCTTCATGATCGACAAAGCCGTGTCATAGTCCGGGTCGCCGCTCATAAAATAGGTGACGAGCGCCGGGCGGCCTTCGGCTTTCAGTTTCGCCATGCGGCGGTCGATGCGGGTCACCATGATCAGATCTCCATGCCCAACATCGAAGCCACCGTGTGCACGTCCTTGTCGCCACGTCCCGACAGGTTGACGATGACGATCTGGTCCTTGTCCATGGCGGGCACGATCTTCACGGCATGGGCAATGGCGTGCGCGGATTCCAGCGCCGGGATGATGCCTTCGACGCGCGTCGTCAGCTTGAAGGCTTCCAGCGCCTCGTCGTCGAGGATCGGCACATATTCGACGCGGCCCGAGTCACGCAGCCAGGAATGCTCGGGGCCGACGCCGGGATAGTCGAGCCCGGCCGAGATCGAATGGCCGTCCAGGATCTGGCCGTCGGCATTCTGCAAGAGATAGGTGCGGTTGCCGTGCAGCACGCCGGGCGCGCCGGCGTTCATCGAGGCGCAATGCTCGATGCCGTCGAGGCCGCGGCCGCCGGCTTCGATGCCGATGATGTGGACTTCCTTGTCATCGAGGAAGGGATGGAACAGGCCGATGGCGTTCGAACCGCCGCCGACAGCGGCGATGATGGTGTCAGGCAACCGGCCTTCCTGCTCGAGGATCTGGGCGCGCGCCTCGGTGCCGATGACCGACTGGAAGTCGCGCACCAGTTCCGGATAGGGATGCGGGCCGGCGGCGGTACCGATGAGGTAATAGGTGTCCTCGACATTGGTGACCCAGTCACGCAACGCCTCGTTCATGGCGTCCTTCAGCGTGCCGTGGCCGGCGGTGACCGGCCGCACTTCGGCGCCGAGCAGCTTCATGCGGAAGACGTTGGGGCTTTGGCGGGCGACGTCGGTGGCGCCCATATAGACGACGCAGGGAAAGCCGAAGCGCGCCGCGACCGTGGCTGCCGCCACGCCGTGCTGGCCGGCGCCGGTCTCGGCGATGATGCGCTTCTTGCCCATGCGCTTGGCCAGCAGGATCTGGCCGAGGCAGTTGTTGATCTTGTGCGAACCGGTGTGGTTCAGATCCTCGCGCTTGAAATAGACCTTGGCGCCGCCCACGAGGCCTTTCGCCGAGGAGACCTCACGAAGATGTTTCGTCAGCCCTTCGGCGAAATAGAGTTTGGAGGGCCGCCCGGCATAGTGGGTCGAGAGATCGGTCAATTCGGCCTTGAAGTCCGGATCGTTCTTGACCTCGTTCCAGTGCCGCTCGAGGTCGAGGATCAGCGGCATCAGCGTCTCGGCGACGAAACGGCCGCCGAAGATGCCGAACATGCCCTGCTCGTCGGGTCCGGTGCGGAAGGAATTGGGTGTCGCCGGCTGGTCCATCGCCGATCTCCTGGTTCGAAAGAATTGTTCAGGCGGCGCGGTCGTCGCGCGCGGCCCTGACGGCCCGGAAAAACTGCTCGATCAGCGCCGGATCCTTGACGCCCGGAGCGCTTTCCACGCCCGACGAAATGTCTATTGCGGGCGGATTGGCCGATCTCAGGGCGTCGCCGATGTTGGCGGCGTTGAGCCCACCGGAAAGCATGTAATCGAGCCCGGCGTCAAGGCCGGCCAGAATGCGCCAGTCGAAGGCGACGCCATTGCCGCCCGGCAGTTGCGAGCCTTTCGGTGGCTTGGCGTCGAACATGAACCGGTCGGCAATGCCGATGAACGGCTTTAGCCGGTCGAGATCGGCGGCCTCGCTGACGGGGAACACCTTCATCGCCGGCAGGCCGTAGCGGGCTTTCACTTCGGCTACCCGCGCGGGCGTTTCAGCGCCGTGCAGCTGCAACATGTCGGGATGCATTTTGGCGATGATGTCGTCCAGGAAGGCATCATCGGCGTCGACGGTCACGGCGACCGCCTTGGCCTTGCCGATCGCCGCCTGGCGCAGGCGGCCTGCTTGCGCAGGCTCGACATAGCGCGGGCTCTTGGCGAAGAAGATGAAGCCGACATGGCTGGCGCCGCCGGCCAATGCCGCGGCCATTGCCTCATCGGTCTTCAACCCGCAGATCTTGATGTCGAGCGCCATGGCGCGGGGATTGGCACGAAAAACCCCAAGAGTCGAGAAAAAGCATGCTGTTTGCCGCCCGGGCGGAACGCGCTACCTTCTCCTGGAGGCATAACAGGCGGGAGCAAGATCATGGCAGACGAAACCGTCGCCCAACTCAGGCAGAAGATGGCGCAGGCGCGCGAGGTCATCGCCCATCTGATGCAAAAAGCCGCCTTCGACGGGGCGGAGGCTCATCGGGCGCTGAATTATTTCGGCAGCGATGAATTCGAGCAGAATTTTTTGCCATGGCCGCGCCATGGCGATGAAGGACTGCGGCCGGAGGAGCTTAACGCGGCGAATGATGATTGAGAGGCGCCTACTCGGAAAAGGCTGGCGGGACAGCACCCCCCTCTGGCCTGCCGGCCATCTCCCCCGCAAGGAGGGAGATTAGGCGCTCAGCCGCTTTCGCAAATCTCCGACATCAAAAGAGCGAACGCAGCGCCGAAGCTGCCGATCTCCCCCCTTGCGGGGGAGATGTCCGGCAGGACAGAGGGGGGTGGGAAGGAACGCCGGCTTTCTATGGCTAACGCCACTGTGCCTCAGCGCTAATCAAACACGATCGCCTGCAGCGCGCTGCCGTTGCGCTTCAGCCAGTCCTTGCAGCGGTCGGTGTCGGGGCAGAGCTGTTCGCACAGTTTCCAGAATTTCGGGCCGTGGTTCATCTCCTTGAGATGCGCGACCTCATGCGCGACCAGGTAGTTTATGACAGGCGTCGGCGCCATCATGATGCGCCAGGAGAAGGACAGGTTGCCGTCGGAGGTGCAGGAACCCCAGCGGCTCGACGTGTCCTTGAAGCGGATCGCCTTGGCGCGCTTGCCGAGCGCTTCGGTGTGCTTGACCACCAGCTTCTCGATCTCCTTCTTGGCCTCGCGCTTGAGGAAATCGGCGATGCGGCGCGGCAGATGTATGCGCTCGCCATGCACGATCAGCAGCGGGCCGCGCTCGTCGCGCGAGACGGTGACGGTGCCGCGTTTCGCCGGTTCATGGACGATGCGATGCGCGACGCCGCGGATCGGGATCTTGATGCCGGGCCGCACCTGCGGCCGTGTCGGCACCTTGGCCAGCCGCTGCTCCAGCCAGTCCTGGTGGCGGTGCAGGAATTTTTCCACCTCACCGCGGCGCAGGCCCGGCGGCACTGTGATGCGCAGGCCCTGGCCGCCGGAATCGATGCGCAGCGTCAGCCGCCGTGCCCGGGCGCTCTCGACGATCCTGAGCGGCAGCGTGCGGCCGGCAACGACATGCTCCCGCTCTTCGACGGGCGAGGGCTTTGGTTTGGTCAGGTTGCGAAAGAAGCCGAAGGACATGGCTGAACGATACGCGATTCGAGGAAAACGGCCAGTAGAGCGAACGCGAAAAGAGAACAAAAAAGAAACGGCGCCGCTTGCGCGACGCCGTCTGTCATGCCGAGACCTGTCGCAGGATCTCAGTCGTCAAGCAGGTTCGGGCCCTTGCGCTTGGGGGTCGCGGGCTTGGTCGCTTCGGTCGTGCCCGTGGTCGTTGGTGCGGTCGACTTGTTGCGGTTGGCCATGAAGCGGTCGAACTCGTCCTGGTCCTTGGCGCGGCGCAATTCGCGGGCATAGTCGTCGAACTCGGTCAACATCTCGTCGAGCTTGCGGCGCTCTTCGGCTAGGCGCTCGAGTTCCTTCTCGCGCCAGTCGTCGAAAGCGACGTTGCCGGTGCGAGCCGAACCATGGCCCCAGCGCGCGGCCTTGTCGGAACCGCGGCGGCAGCCGGCGAAGATGCCGTCGGTGGCGCGGTTGACGTCGCGCTTGAAGCCGTCAAGCCGGTCGCCCCAGATGATGTAGGCGAGCATGGCGAAGCCAAGCGGCCAGAACACCATGAAGCCGATCACCATCAGCGCGATGGTCGCCGGCGTCCAGGCCGGGCGGATCAATGCGGATGTGTTCATTTTCTCCCATTCCTTCGGTTGGAGACAGCCAAACCCGGCTGCGTGGAATCGAAATGGGAAGACAAAAACGGCGATTCAAGACAATGCCGGCCAAAACCGGACAAGGGTCTGAAATGATTATCGCTTTTTGAGTGCTTCGAGGAAAAGCACGACCAGTCCGGCGACCAGGCCCCAGAAGGCGGCGCCGACGCCGAACAAGGTCAACCCTGAAGCGGTGACGACGAAGGTGACCGTGGCGGCCATGCGCTGGCCCTCGTCCTTGAGCGCGATCGACAGCGCGTTGGCGAGCGACCCCATCAGCGCCAGGCCGGCGACCAGCACGATCAGGCTCTGCGGCAGAACGGCGAAAATCGCCACCAGCGAGGCGCCGAAGATGGCGAAGACGAGATAGGCCAGAGCGTAGAAAGGGCCGGTCTTCCAGCGTTCGGCGGGGTCCGGATGGACATCCGGCCCGGTGCAGATCGCCGCCGAAATCGCCGCCAGATTGGTGGTCGAGCCGCCAAACGGCGCCGACAGCAGCGAGAACAGGCCGGTCACGCCGATCAGCGGGCCGGGTTCGGGGTGATAGCCGGCGGCCCGCAGCACGGCGAGGCCCGACAGGTTCTGCGAGGCCATGGTGACGAGGTAGAGCGGCAGCGCCATGCCGATGATGGCGGCGGCGCTGAAATGCGGTGCAAACAGCGTCAGCGTCGACAGTTCCGGCGCCGGCAGGCCGCCGACACGGCCGGTAAGGAAGGCGGCAATGCCGCCGCCGATCAGCACCGCCAGCACCGACAGCGCCGGGTTGAACAGGCGAATGACGAAGAAGGCCGCGATCAGCGGCAGGATCAGCCAGGGGTCGACGGGAATGGTCTTGACGGCATTGAGTGCGAAGGTGACGACGATGCCGGCCAGCATGCCGGACGCCACCGAGGCCGGTATCCTCGATATCAGCTGGGTCAGCGGCTTGAACAGGCCGGTGGCGATCAACAGGATGCCAGTGACGATGAAGGCGCCGACCGCATCGGCCATGGTAAAGCTGCTCGATGCCGCCATCAGCGCCAGACCAGGTGTCGACCAGGCGGTGATAACAGGCATCTTCGTGCGCCAGGACAGCCACAGGCACTCGATCGCCATCGCCAGGCACAGCGCCGTCACCCAACTCGCGGTCTCGGCCTGGGTAGCGCCAACCGCCTTGGCGGCGGCAATGACGACGGCCAGCGTGCCCCCGAAGCCGACGATTGCCGCGACAAAGGCGGATATCGGGATGGAAATGCGCATTCTTGCCTAGCCCGCCTGCTGGACCATGTCGCTCACGGCTCTCAGCAGCATGTCGAGATCCTGCGGCCGTGACAGGCGGTGGTCGCCATCGGGGATGAGCGACAAAGTGACGTCGTCGGCCGGCAGCAGGGAGACCAGCTTCAGCGCATGGCTTGCCGGCACATCGGTATCGGCCAGACCCTGCAGGATGTGGACAGGGCAATGGGTATCGATCGGCCCGGTCATCACCCGGTTGTTACGGCCGTCCTCGATCAGGGCGCGCGTGTAGATGTAAGGGTCGGCGGAATAGTCCGACGGCTCCTCGAAAAAGCCCTTCTTCTTGAGGTCGCGCTTCTGTGCCGCGGTTAGCGCCGGCTCGACCAGTTCGTTGGTGAAATCCGGCGCCGGGGCGAGCAGTACCAGGCCGACGACACTGGTGTCGCCAGCCTTGCGCAGTTCCTGCACCATGCGCAGCGCAATCCATGCGCCCATCGAGGAGCCGACCAGCACCTGCCTGCCCTTGGTGAAACGCCGGAAGACGGCGAGGCTCTCGCCAAGCCATTTCGAGATGGTGCCGTCGGCAAAGGCGCCGCCGGACTCGCCATGGCCGGAATAGTCGTGGCGGAGGTATGCGCGGCCTTCGCGGGCTGCCCAGTCCGACAGCGTCTCGGCCTTCGTGCCCAGCATGTCGGATTTGTAGCCGCCGAGCCAGACGATGCCGGGCGTCGCGCCCGCCTCATGGCGCACCGCGATGCTGATTCCCTGGATATCCAGCGCGGTCGGGGTGGTCGCGGTCATGGCGATCTGTCAGTCCTGATTTTCCTCGCCGGTCTTTTGGCACAGGCAAAGGCGAAGCGGAAAGTGCCCGCTATATCCTTTGTTTGGTGCAGGCCAGCGTTCAGGGTGATTTTCCGTCAGCGCTGTGCTATTGACTCCGCCCGCGCGCTCACCACATTGGCGCGTCCTGAATATTTCTAGATTTGAACCCTGAACGAAACGGCCAAGGAGACCACGACCATTCGCAGACCTTTCAAAGCAGCGGCGCCCACCAAGGATGGCCCGCGCTCCAACCGTGATATCCGGGTTCCCCGGGTCCAGCTCATCGACGCCGAAGGCCAGAACCGAGGCGATGTCTCCATCAACGACGCATTGCTGCTCGCCGAAGAGGCCGGGCTCGATCTGGTCGAGATATCGCCCAATGCGGTGCCGCCTGTCGTAAAAATCCTCGATCTCGGCAAACTGAAATACGCCAACCAGAAGAAGGCGGCCGAGGCGCGCAAGAACCAGAAGGTCATCGAGATCAAAGAGATCAAGATGCGCCCGAACATCGACAGCCATGACTACGAGACCAAGATGAAGGCTGTGCGGCGCTTCTTCGAGGAAGGCGACAAGGTCAAGCTGACGCTGCGCTTCCGCGGCCGCGAAATGGCGCATATGGAACTCGGCATGCAGCTCCTGAACAAGGTGCGCGAGGAAGTGTCGACCATCGCCAAGGTCGAAGCCGAACCGAAGCTCGAAGGCCGCCAGATGATGATGGTGCTGGCGCCGCGCTAGAATCTCTTTGTTTTGAAGCAATTCCGGGCGGAAAGCCGTTTCACACTTTTCCTGGAATTGCTTTGGATCACGTTCTGTTCAGGCGTGGCGTCGCGCTCTAAATCCGCCTGAATCATGGCCCACGGCGTCCCGGCGATCGGCGGGACGCCTGTTTTCTTGGCAGACGCCGCGATCGCAGGCGAAGCTTTTCCACGATCGGACTCCCGGCATGGCCAATGAAATCAATCCTGCGCCCGTCAAGGAGCTTGGCGGCTACCAGCACATGCGCAGGATGGTGCTTGCCGTGCTGGTGGTGGTGCTGTTTGCCGCACTGCTCTTTGGTCAGTCGACCTTTCCGCCGGAGACCCCGGTGCACGAGACGGTCGAGATGTTCGGCGTGCTGTTGATCTTCCTCGGCATTGTCGGCCGGTTGTGGTCGACGCTTTATATTGGCGGCCGCAAATCCTCCGAAGTGGTGACCGGCGGCCCGTATTCGATCACCCGCAACCCGCTCTATGTGTTCTCGACCATTGCTGCCGCCGGCGTCGGGGCGCAGATCGGCTCGTTTTCCGGCATCATCCTGTTTGCGCTTTTGTGCGCCGGCGCCTTCCACATCGTCATCCTGCGCGAAGAGCGGTATCTCAAGGACGTGCTTGGAGCGCCTTACCAGGCCTATCTGGCGCGAGTGCCGCGCTTCTTTCCCAATCTGTCGCTCTACCAGGAAGGCGATACCGGCAGCTTCAAGCCGCGGCTTTTGCTGACCACCTTGCTCGACGGGCTGGTGTTTCTGGTGGCGCTGCCGGTGTTCGAGACCATCGATGGCGCCCAGCAGTCGGGGATCCTGCCGGTATTGTTCCGCCTGCCTTGATAATCGGACAGAGCGTCGCAGTGCCTGAGGTGTTGCGCGCGCGCCTGCTTTGACGTATAGGACCGCGTTCCAAAAAACCGCCCGGCAGGGCATGCCGTGGCGGTTTCATTTGCTTTTCGGGCTTTTGGTCCGCCCGAAGCGAACAAGAAGCGCGATTGTGCGCCACCAATACGGAGTAGCAAAATGCCCAAGATGAAGACCAAATCGGCCGCCAAGAAGCGGTTCAAGATCACAGGTACGGGTAAAGTCCTGTCGGCTGCGGCCGGCAAGCGTCACGGCATGATCAAGCGTTCCAACAAGTTCATTCGAAATGCCCGCGGCACGATGGTTCTGGCTGAACCGGACGGCAAGAAGGTCATCAAGAATTTTCTGCCGAACGGCCTCTGAGCATTCGGTCGGAACAGCGTTTTTAAGGAGATCATGACATGGCACGCGTAAAAAGAGGCGTCACCTCGCACGCCAAGCACAAGAAGGTCCTGAAAGCCGCCAAAGGCTTCTACGGCCGCCGCAAGAACACCATCCGCATCGCCAAGCAGGCGGTGGAAAAGTCGTTGCAGTACGCTTACCGCGACCGCAAGAACCGCAAGCGCTCGTTCCGCGCGCTGTGGATTCAGCGCATCAACGCCGCGACTCACGAGCATGGCCTGACCTATGGCCGCTTCATCGACGGCCTCAACAAGGCCGGCATCGAGATCGATCGCAAGATCCTGTCCGACATGGCCATCCATGAGCCGCAGGCTTTCGCCGCCCTGGTCGCCAAGGCCAAGGTCGCGCTCGAATATCTGAAGAACACCACGCCGAATGCTTTTGAAAGCGCTGTCGCCTAAGACCAGCGCTTCCCAAGCTATTCAACACTTGATTTGGGGAACCCGCGCTGGCACGGCTGGCGCGGGTTTTTCTTATGCCTAGAGCGTCTTTGTTTTACGCAATTCCGGACGGAAACCCGTTTCGCACTTTTGCTGGAATTGCTCTGATCGGGTCTGGAACATGAGTGACATGGATACTCTCGAAAACTCCCTGATGGCCGACATCGCCTCGGCCGGCGACGAGGCGTCGATCGAAGCGGTGCGCGTTGCAGCCCTCGGCAAGAAGGGCTCGGTCTCCGAAATGCTGAAGACGCTGGGCGCGATGAGCGCCGAGGAGCGCCAGGTCAAGGGTCCGGCGATCAACGGCCTGAAGAACCGCGTCACCGAAGCGCTGACGGCGCGCAAGGCCGAACTGAAGGATGTGGCGGTCACTGCCAGGCTCGCCGCCGAGACGGTCGACGTCACGCTGCCGGTGCGGCAGTCGCCGGCCGAGCGCGGCCGCATCCATCCGATCAGCCAGGTCATCGACGAGATCGCGGCGATCTTCGGCGATCTCGGCTTCGCCATCGCCGAAGGTCCCGATGTCGAGAGCGACTATTACAATTTCACCGCGCTGAATTTTCCCGAAGGACATCCGGCGCGCGAGATGCACGATACCTTCTTCTTCCAGCCGGACGACAAGGGTGAGCGCAAGCTGTTGCGCACGCACACCTCGCCGGTGCAAATCCGCACCATGGAGAAGCAGAAGCCGCCGATCCGCATCGTCATCCCCGGCAAGACCTACCGGCAGGATTCGGATGCCACCCACTCGCCGATGTTCCATCAGGTCGAGGGGCTGGTGATCGACAAGACGGCCAATGTCGCCAACATGAAGTGGGTGCTGGAAGAGTTCTGCAAGGCGTTCTTCGAAGTGCCGCAGGTGAAGATGCGCTTCCGGCCGTCCTTCTTCCCGTTCACCGAGCCAAGCCTCGAGGTCGACATCCAGTGCGACCGCTCGCGGCCGGGCGAAGTGCGCTTCGGCGAAGGCTCCGACTGGATGGAGATCCTCGGCTGCGGCATGGTCCACCCCAATGTGCTGCGCGCCGGCGGGCTCGATCCCGACGAATATCAGGGCTTTGCCTGGGGCATGGGCATCGACCGCATCGCCATGCTGAAATACGGCATGCCGGATTTGCGCGCCTTCTTCGACGCCGATGTGCGCTGGCTGTCGCATTACGGCTTCCGCCCGCTCGACATGCCGACGCTGTTCGGAGGCCTCTCCGCATGACGGCGCCGCACACCGGCGGCTGCCGCTGCGGCGCCGTGCGGTTCGAGGCCTCGGCCGAACCGCACCACATCAGCTATTGCCATTGCGGCGATTGCCGGCGGGCCAGCGGCGCACCGGTGTCGGCCTTTGTCGGCTTTCGGACCGAGCAGGTGGCTTTCACTGGCACGGCGCTGAAAATGTACGAGAACGGCCCGGTGACGCGCTCGTTCTGCGGCATTTGCGGCTCGCCGATCGCCTATGTCGACGAGCGGCTGGAAGACCACATTTATTTCATGCTCGGCGCCATGGACATGCCGGCCTATTTCCGACCGACGCACCATGCCCATGTGCGCGAGCAGCTGCCTTTCCTGCATATGCCCGACGATTTGCCGCGCCATTTGAAGACAAGCGTGCCCAGACCTGACGGGCACAGACAAAACGGAACACAGTGATGAAGCTCACCCTTTCCTGGCTCAAGGATCATCTGGAGACCGACGCCACGCTTAGCGAAATCGTCGAGCGGCTGACCTCGATCGGTCTCGAAGTCGAGCATGTCGACGACAAGGCCAGCCTGAAGCCGTTCGTCATCGCCAAGGTGCTGACCGCTGTGCAGCATCCCGACGCCGACCGGCTGCGGGTGCTGACCGTCGACACCGGTGACGGCAAGGCGCCGGTTCAAGTCGTCTGTGGGGCGCCTAACGCCCGCGCGGGCCTGATCGGCGCCTTCGCTGCGCCCGGTACCTATGTGCCCGGCATCGACGTGACACTGACGGTCGGCAAGATCCGCGGCGTCGAAAGCCATGGCATGATGTGCTCCGAGCGCGAGCTGGAGCTGTCGGATGAGCATAACGGCATCATCGACCTGCCTGAGGATGCGCCAGTCGGCACCAGCTTCGCCACCTATGCGCATCTTGACGATCCGGTGATCGAGATCAATCTGACGCCGAACCGGCCGGACGCGACCAGCATTTACGGCGTCGCCCGGGATCTGGCGGCAAGCGGGCTTGGCCGGCTCAAGACCGCGCCGGTCGAGGCGATCAAGGGCAAGGGCGCGACGCCGGTCAAGGTGACGATCGAAGCGCCGGAGCTTTGCCCCGGCTTCGCGCTGCGGCTGGTGCGCGGCGTCAAGAACGGCCCGTCGCCGAAATGGCTTCAGCAGCGTCTGATCGCCATCGGCCTCAGACCCATCAACGCGCTGGTCGACATCACCAATTACGTCACCTTCGACCGCGGCCGGCCGCTGCATGTGTTCGATGCGAAGAAGGTCGCCGGCAACCTCGTCGTGCGCCGCGCGCGCGATGGCGAAAAGGTGATGGCGCTCGACGGGCGCGAATACACGCTGACGCCACAGATGTGCGCCATCGCCGACGACAATGGCGTCGAATCGATCGCCGGCGTGATGGGCGGCGAGCATTCCGGCTGCGATGAAAACACCACCGACGTGCTGATCGAATCCGCGCTTTGGGACCCGATCACCACGGCGCGGACCGGCCGCACGCTCGGTATCATAACCGACGCGCGCTACCGCTTCGAGCGCGGCGTCGACCCGGAGTTCATGGTGCCCGGCGTCGAACTGGCGACCAAGCTGGTGCTCGAATTCTGCGGCGGCGAGCCGACGGAAACCGAGGTGGTCGGCTACGCCGGACACAAACCGAAGATCGTTGCCTTCCCGCTGTCGGAAGTGAAGCGGCTGACCGGCATCGAGGTGCCCAGGGCGGAGAGCCTCGACATCCTGTCGCGCCTCGGCTTCAAGCCACAGGGCTCCGGCGACGTCGTCGACGTCGCGGTGCCGTCCTGGCGCCCAGATGTCGACGGCAAAGCCGATCTGGTCGAGGAAGTCATGCGCATCCACGGCGTCGACAACATCACTCCGCAGCCGCTTGGCGCCCACGATGCCGTCAATTCAAAGATTCTGACGACGCTGCAGGTGCGCACCCGCACGGCCAAGCGCTCGCTGGCCGTGCGCGGCATGATGGAGGCGGTCACATGGTCGTTCATCCCGGCCGGGCATGCCGAACTGTTCGGCGGCGGCCAGACGGCGCTGAAACTCGCCAACCCGATCGCCGCCGACATGTCCGATATGCGGCCGTCGCTGCTGCCGGGGCTGATGTCGGCCGCGCAGCGCAATGCCGACAAGGGCATTGGCGATGTGGCGCTGTTCGAGGTCTCCGGCACTTATGAAGGCGACCAGCCGGACCAGCAGCGGCGCGTTGCCGCCGGCGTACGCCGCGGCACCGCCAAGCTCGACGGCTCCGGCCGCAGCTGGGCCGGCAATTCCGGTCCGGTCGGCGTGTTCGACGCCAAGGCCGATGCGATCGCGGCGCTCGAAGCCTGCGGCACGCCGGTCGACCGGCTGCAGATCGAACCGGGCGGCCCGGCCTGGTATCATCCCGGCCGTTCCGGCACGATCAAGCTCGGCCCGAAGACGGTGCTCGGCACGTTCGGCGAATTCCACCCGAAGACGCTGGAAGGCCTCGACGTTTCCGGACCGATCTGCGGTTTCGAGGTCTATATCGACGCCGTGCCCGAGCCAAAAGCCAAGCCGACGAAAACCAAGCCGAAGCTGGAGCTCTCCGCCTTCCAGGCGGTGAAGCGCGACTTTGCCTTTGTCGTCGACAAGACGGTGGAAGCCGGCACACTGGTGCGCGCAGCGCTCGCCGCCGACAAGAAGCTGGTCACCGGCGTTTCGGTGTTCGACGTTTTCGAAGGCGCATCGCTCGGTGCCGCCAAGAAGTCGATCGCCATCGAAGTGTCGATTCAGCCCGTCGAGAAGACCTTGACCGACGAGGATTTCGAGGCGCTGGCCAAGCGCATCGTCGACAATGTCGGCAAGCAGACGGGCGGCGTGCTGAGGACGTAGAGGTATTGCCGACAGGTGGCGAATCGCCCTCCAAAGGGTGATGGACCACCTGCGCTATTCCGGCCTGCCTTTCGACGAACAACGCGAAGCGTTCCTTGCCATCGTGTCGGCCGATCCGCTGGTTCGCGACGCGCTGGCGCGGGCACGTTCGCTCGACCTACCGGACTGGCTGGTGGTTTCAGGCGCGCTCTACAATTCTGTCTGGAACCATTTGACGGGCAAGCCGTCCGGGTACGGCATCAAAGATGTCGACCTCTTCTACTTCGATGACAGCGACCTGTCTTACGAGGCCGAGGACGTCGTCATTCGCCGGGCGGCGCAGCATTTCAAAGGGCTGGCGCTGCCGGTCGAGGTGCGCAACCAGGCGCGGGTGCATCTGTGGTATCCGCAGAAATTCGGCCGGCCCTGCCCGCGCTATACGAGCGCCAGTGAACCCATCAGCCATTTTGCGTCGAAGACGCATGCGGTCGGGGTTCGATACGATGCTGATGGGCAGCTGGAGCTGGTGGCGCCGTTCGGGCTCGACGATATTTTTTCGTTTCGGATTACGCCGAACCGGGTGACGGACAACCAGCGCACGCATGAGGCCAAGGGTAAACGGGCCAGGGATTGCTGGCCGGAGATCACGGTGGTGGATTGGTGATTAAAAAGGGGCGCCAAAGCGCCCCTGATAGCGAAACGAAACGCCCCCTCACCCGGATTGCCAGCCGAATTGCGAAGGGCAATTCGCGACAATCCGACCTCTCCCCGAGGGGAGAGGAGCTGGCGCCGGTGGCAGGCTCTTCTCCCCTCGGGGAGAAGGTGGCCGCGTAGCGGCCGGATGAGGGGGCCTTTTTTCACCCGTTCACGAGCGCCAGCAGCTCCTCGGTGTAGCGCTTGCCGACCACCTTGTCCGGCGACAGCGCATCGCCAATCGCTGCCACCTCAGCCGCACTCAGCTCGATCCCGGCCGCCGCCGTGTTCTGCTCGAGATGGCGGAGCTTTCTTGCGCCGGGGATCGGCACGATGAAATCGCCCTGATGCAACACCCAGGCTAGCGCCAGTTGCGCCGAGGTGACGCCTTTTTGCGTCGCCAGCTTTTCCAGCGTGGCAATGACCTTGGCGTTGGCCGCCATGGCATCGGCCTGGAAGCGGGGCAAGGTGCGGCGCCAGTCGTCGTCGCTCAAGGCCTCGGGCTTGGCGATGGTGCCGGTGAGCAGGCCGCGGCCGAGCGGGCTGTAGGGGACGAAGCCGATGCCGAGTTCGCGGCAGACATCGAACACCTCGTCTTCCGGATCACGGCTCCACAGCGAATATTCGCTCTGGACGGCAGCGATCGGATGCACAGCATGCGCCCGGCGGATGGTGGCGGCACTAACCTCGGACAGGCCGAGCGCCCGCACCTTGCCCTCGCGCACCAGCTCGGCCATGGCGCCGACCGTGTCCTCGATCGGCACGTTGGGGTCGACACGGTGCTGGTAGTAGAGGTCGATGACATCGGTATCGAGCCGCTTCAGCGAGGCTTCGGCAACCGCCTTGACGTGGTCGGGGCGGCTGTCGACGCCGACCATGCGCTCGATGCCTGAGCCTTCCTCGGAGATCTTGAAGCCGAATTTGGTGGCGATCGTCACCTTGTCGCGTACCGGCTTCAGCGCCTTGCCGAGCAGGATCTCGTTCTCATAGGGGCCGTAGACTTCGGCCGTGTCGAAGAAGGTGACGCCGATGTCGACGGCGCGGCGCAGCGTGGCGATTGCGTCGGCCTCTGCCTGACCGCCATAGGCGAAGCTCATGCCCATGCAGCCGAGGCCGACGGGATAGACCTTCAATTCTGCTCCTAGCTTGCGGGTTTGCATCACGTGTCTCCTTGTTGCGATGCGACTGAGGTAATGCCTTGAACCACGTTCGATAATCGTCTCTTATTCGTACGGGCTGTTCCAAGAGATAGATCAATGAATCGCGCTCATCTTTCGCAGCTGGCGGTGCTGGCCACCGTCGCCCAATGCGGCAGCTTTCGCGGCGCCGCCAGGGAACTGGCCATAGCGCCCTCGGCCGTCAGCCATGCGGTGTCCAGCCTGGAGGCACGGCTCGGCGTGCGGCTCTTGGCACGCAGCACGCGCAGCGTCGCGCCGACCGAGGAAGGGGCGCAGTTGCTGGAGCGGCTGCGGCCGGCGCTGTCCGAGATCGACCTGGCGCTGGAAACAGCGATCGAGGCGCGCGACCGGCCGGCCGGCAATCTGCGGCTGACCGTGCCGCGCACCGCGGCCCACCTGACGCTGACGCCCAGACTCGGCGCCTTTGCATCGGCCTATCCCGACATCGTGCTGGAAATCGTCATCGAGGACCGCTTCACCGATGTCGTCGAAGGCGGCTTCGATGCCGGCGTGCGGCTCGGCGAAAGCCTGCAGCGCGACATGATCGCGGTGCGCATCGGACCGGATATTCGCGGCGCCGTGGTCGGCGCGCCATCCTATTTCGAAAAAATGCCGAAGCCGCGTCACCCGCGCGATCTGGCCGACCATCGCTGCATCCGCTTCCGCTTCTCCAGCGGTATCCTCTACCGTTGGGAATTCGAAAAGGACGGCGAGGCGATCGAGATCGCCGCGCAAGGACCGCTGATCCTCGACGAAGACCATCTGATCGCCCAGGCAGCGATCGATGCCGCCGGGCTCGCCTTCGTCTTCGAGGATTATGTGCGCGCGCCGCTTGCCGACGGCCGGCTGATCCGCGTGCTGGAAGACTGGTGCCCGCCCTTCGACGGCTTCTTCGTCTATTATCCCAGCCGCCGCCAGATGCGCCCGGCGCTGCGGGCGTTTGTCGATTTCTTCAAGGTGGGTGGATAGCTCACCCTCCCCCTCGTGGGGAGGGTGGAAGAACGCCGTCGCTTCGATTGAATTCATTTGGCCAAGGTTGGCGCCGCCCCTCACCTGCCTGCCGGCATCCTCTCCCCGTAAACGGGGCGAGGGCGCTGTCGTCGATGGTTTCGCCAATCGCCAACGTTGCGGGAATGGCGCCGCAGGCCGCAGCTGCTTCTTTCTCCCCGTTTACGGGGAGAAATGCCCGGCAGGGCAATGAGGGGCAGCGCTGACGTCGGGAAGAAAGCGCCATTCGGAAGCGTTTTCTTGCCATGCAGCCCATCACAAACAGCTCAACCCGCTATGGCTGGGTGGCAATCATCCTGCACTGGCTGATCGGCATCATCTTCATTGGTCAGTTCATGCTCGGCTTCGTCATGGTGCGATTGACCAGCCAGCGCACCGCCTTCGAGCTCATCCAGCTGCACAAATCCTTCGGCTTTCTGCTGCTCGGTCTCATCATCCTGCGCATCGCCTGGCGGTTCGGCAATGCGGCGCCGGCACTGCCAGCATCGACCGGGGCGCTGGAGCGTCGCACCGCGCCGCTGGCGCATCTGGCGCTTTATGTCTTCCAGCTCGCTTTGCCTTTGTCCGGCTGGGCGCTGGTTTCGGTGTCGATGCTGGAGATCCCCTCGATGCCGTTCAACCTGTTCGTGATGCCGAACCTGCCGCTCGGCCTGTCCGACACGGCGGAAAACTTCTGGGCAGCCGTACACTGGTATCTCGCCTATGCCGGCATTGCGCTGGTCGTGCTGCATGCGCTGGCGGCGCTGCGCCATCATTTCTGGCTGCGCGACAACGTGCTCACGCGCATGATCACGCCTTCGTCAGCGCCCGACATGGAATAGGGCGCGCCGCGTATTCGTTCATGGAGGAAAGACGCAGGACTTTGCCTGCCCCGGAAGGACAAAACCCATGTATGCGCGCATCTTCGGATTGGCGGCTATGGCCGCTTGCCTTGCCATGCCTGTCTTGGCCGCAGTCGACCTTAACGACGCAGCCGGCAGCTATACGGTCAACCCGGCCAGCTCTAGCATCCGCTTTTCCATCGGCAAGGTCGGCGGCGGCGGGCTCAACGGCGCCTTCGGCCGGTTCAAGGGCTCGATCCGTATCGACAACAGCGATGTCGGGCGTTCGCAGGTCAACTTCACCATCTATCCCGAAAGCGTCGGCACAGGCCAGGGTCGCATCGATGCCTTCCTGCGCTCCGACGCGGTGTTCGATGCCGCCAACAATCCGGAAATTCAGTTCCGCTCGACCAGCGTCACCCGCACCAGCGACACCACCGCGCTGGTCAGCGGCCGGCTGACGGCGCGTGGCAAGACATTTGCGGAAAAGTTCACCGCCGAGTTCGGCGGGCTGAAGGGCGGCACGATCAAATTCCATGTCACCGGCAAGGTGCTGCGCTCGCGCTACGGCATGGATGTCGGCACGCCGATCTATTCCAACGTCGTGGATTTCGACATGACGCTGACGGGGAAGAAGGGCTGAGCCTGGCAGAACTTGGGTTCCTCGCCCCGGCAAAGCGGGGGAGAGGTGGCCCGGCGCAGCCGGGACGGAGAGGCGGGCGACCGTCGCAACGTCAGAACCCGCCAAAGACTTGGACGGTCCCAGGCAAAGCTGCGGGGGCTCTTGCAAACTCCGGCTCTCTACGAAGACCCCTCTCCGTCCCGGCTTCGCCTCTCCCCACTTCGTGGGGCGAGGAACTGGCTACCGCATTGGCTTTTCCCGCAATTTCGGGCAAACCTCCTCGCCTGTAAAAATCGATAGGAGAAGCCTGATGTTCCGATGGGGTGTTTTGTCGACGGCCAAGATCGGCCGCGAGCAGTTGCTGCCGGCAATCGTCGAGGCAGAGAATGGCGTGCTGTCAGCGATCGCCAGCCGCGACCTGTCGAAGGCCAGGGCCCTGGGCGAGCGTTTCGGCGCCCGCCACGCTTTCGGCTCCTATGAGGAACTGCTGGCTTCCAAAGAGGTCGACGGCGTCTACATCCCGCTGCCGACCTCGCAGCATGTGGAATGGACGGCCAAGGCGATCGAAGCGGGAAAGCATGTGCTGGTGGAAAAGCCGCTGGCGCTCGACGCCAAGGACATCCTGCCGCTGATAAAGCTGCGCGACCAGAAGAAGGTGCTGGTTTGCGAAGCGTTCATGGTCATCTACCACCCGCAATGGATCAAGGTGCGCGACCTGATCGCCAGCGGTGCCATCGGCCGGTTGCGCCATGTGCAAGGTGCCTTCTCCTATTACAATGTCGACCCGACCAATATGCGCAACCAGCTCGATCTCGGCGGCGGCGCGCTGCCCGATATCGGCGTCTACCCGACGGTCTCGACACGCTTTTGCACCGACAAGGAGCCGTTGCGCGTGCAGGCGACGATCGAGCGCGACAAAAAATTCGGCACCGACATCTACTCCTCGATCCGCGCCGATTTCGGCGACTTCGAACTGTCCTTCTACCTGTCGACACAGATGGCGGCGCGGCAGGTGATGGTGTTCCACGGCGACAAGGGTTTCATCGAAGTGTTCTCGCCGTTCAATGCCGGGCTCTACGACCATCACCGCATCGAACTGCACAACCAGAACCACACCGAGGCGCAGGTGTTCCGCTTTCCCGGTACGCAGCAATACCGGCGCGAGGTCGAGACCTTTGCCAAGGCGGCCGCGGGCGGCAAGGAGCGCGTCTTCACGCTGGAGGAATCCGTGCTCAACCAGAAGGTCATCGACGCCATCTTCCGCGCCGGCGGCAAGGACGGCTGGGAGGCGGTCTGATCCGCAGTATTTAGCCGGTTAATCTCACGGAAGAAGGGCGCCCGCATCAAGCATGCGGACGCCCTTCCTGTTGACCTGACGATCTCACGCGCCGCTGAGCGCCAGGTGCAAGGTCTCGGCGAAGCGGTCGGGATAAGGGGCAAAGCCCATATGGTCGCCGGGGAAGGCGGCGCGCTTGCTGCCGAGCCTGTCGGCCAGCGCCTTGCCCATGCCGTCGATCGGCTGGCCGAGGGACTCTTCGCCGATGCCGACCACGACAGGGCGGCCGCGCAACGCTTCGACGTCAGGGCGGTAGAGCGACAGCGGCATGACGCCATGCGCCAGCCAGTATTCGAAATTGCCGCTGACCCTGGCAAAGGTCTCGGCTTCTTCGGGCGACGGTTCGAACGAAGGTGGCCCGTCCTGCGGTCCGGCTTCATCCTGGTCCGGCCCTTCCGACAGGCCGTTCTCGCTGAAGAATTTCTGCATCGCCGCCTCGACGCCGTGGCTGCGATAGGTGTCGTGCAGGTCGCGCATGCTGGCCAGCGCCGGCGCCGGGTCTTCGAGCAGCATCATGCTGGGCGGCTCGTGCGCCACCAGCGCACGCACCCGGCCGGGATGGCGGGCGGCGAGGTTGAGGCCGATTTGGGCGCCGCCGCTGGTGCCGAACACATAGGCCGGCCCGGCGCCGAGCGCGTCGATCAGGCGAGCGGCATCGTCGCCATGGACATCGAGGTCCTGTTCCCGTGGTTCGCCATCGAAGGTGCTGCGCGAATTGCCGCGCGGGTCGTAGGCGACCACCGTGTAGCGGTCGGCGAGGTGGCCGGCGACATCAGCGAAGACGCCGGCGTCCTGCGGCCCGCCGGGGATGATCAGCAGCACGGGGCCGGAGCCACGCGTCTCATAGTAAAGGCTGGCGCCCGGTACTTTCAGCGTCGACGATTTGGGGGTCATGTCCATCTCTCCTGTTGCTCTCATGTCAAAGTTCGGATTTGCGCTGGCCCCGCTCATTTGCTGGCGACAACCATGCGGTTGCCCTCGCTGTCACGGAACTCGGCGACCGTGCGGCACGGCTGCCAGGGCGCCTCCTGCGGGTCGGTGATGATTTCGACGCCGCGTGCCTTCAACGCGGCGATCGTTGCCTCGACATTGTCGTCGACCAGAACCATTACGGGTTCGGCGCCCGGCGCGTCATCGGCGCGCCTGATGAAATGCAAATTGGTGACGGCGAAGGGGAATGCCAGTTCGATCCAGCGCCAGCCGCTGTCGCCCATGGGCTGGTCGGCTATGAGCTGGCAGGCAAGGTGTTCGGTGTAGAACGCCTTGGCGCGGTCCTGGTCGATGACAGGCAACTCGGCAAACTGGATGTGCATGATGGATCTCTCCTGCTCCTCGATGGCTGCCTGGCAGCCGTTCACAGGGGAAAGACGATCCGAGCGATCAAAAAGATTCGCCGGCGGTGAGAATCTTTTCGACGCCGCGAAACGTCTTCTCCCTGCAGACTTGAAAAACAGGAGACGACACATGGGCTACAATCTCATCCGCTACGGCGTGAAGGATGAAAGCATCGCGCAGAACCGTATGCTGGTTGCAAAGGTGTTCGAGGCGCTCGACGAAACCAAGCCGCAATCCGTGCGCTACCTCGTCCTGGAGCTGGAGAATGGCGAGTTCGTCCATCTTGTCAGCCAGGACGGCGACGGCCTGACCGGGCTCACCGCCTTCAAGGCTTTCAGCGCCGATCATGCCGCGCGACGCTCGACGCCGCTGGCCAGATCGCCGGCAAAGATCGTCGGCAATTATCGTATGCTGGCCGGTGCCGATGCGGCCGTGCCAGCCTGATTGCAGCGACTGGCACGGCGTTGGCGCCGTGCCAGAGCGTCATACTGGGAATGGACAGGATGAACACAGCAAAACTCGACCGCGTGGCCCTGGAGGGGATGCTTGGTTCCTTGCGGCCGAAGCTGCACCGCTATTGCGCCCGCATGGCCGGCTCGGTGATCGATGGCGAGGACATCGTCCAGGAGACAATGATCAAGGCGCTGCAGGCCATTGACGGCGACGCCTCTGTCGAGCGGCCCGAGCAATGGCTGTTCCGCATCGCCCACAATGCCGCGCAGGATCATCTGCGCCGGCGCCAGCGGGAGCAGGCGCGCATGAGCGAGACCGACATGACGACGATCGAAGACCCCTCCGCAAGCGCCGACGCGAGGCTCGCCACCGCTGCCAGCCTGCGTAGCTTCATGCAGCTTGCGACGGCGCAGCGCAGCGCCGTCATCCTGGTCGACGTGCTTGGCCTCAGCCTGCACGAAACCTGCGAGGTCTCCGGCGCGACGCTGGCGGCGACCAAGGCGGCGCTGCATCGCGGCCGCGCACAGCTGCGGCTGCTGGCGGCGCAGGACGAACAGACGCCCGCCCCAAAACTCGACGCCGACGACGAGCGGCGCCTGCGCCGCTATGTCGACCTGTTCAACGGGCGTGACTTCGACGCTGTGCGCGCTTTGATCGCCGAGGATATCCAGCTTGAAGTCGTCAACCGCACCCGGATGCGCGGCAAGGCGCAGGTTTCCAACTATTTCGGCAATTACGACCGCGTCAGCGACTGGGCGCTGTCGCTGGGCTTCGTCGACGGCAGGGCGGCGATCCTGATCCGCAACCCGCAAGCGGGAGATGACGCCGTGCGCGGCTTCATGCTGGTCGACTGGCAGGACGGAAAGGTCAGCCATATCCGAGATTTCCGCTACGCGCCCTATTGCCTCGTTGACGCGGACATCCGCTTCATCGACAAGTGAATGCCACCGGTGAGCGCAGGCCTCGCCGCCTCAGGCGAAGCTTTGCAAATTGGCGTCCTGCAGCTTGGAGCCGGCAAGCAGGGCCTCGAGCACCTGCTTCTTGAGCGACAGGCACTGCGAACGGGCAAGCTTTGCGATGGCCGAGACCTCGGCCACCTCACAGGCGAGGACGAGCTCCTTTTGCTGGCCAATGATCACTTGCGTGAAGTCGCGCGATTTGAAGCCGAGATGGAGAACGCGCTCCGATTGGTCGAGGATCTGGTCGAGCAGGCGCGCCAGCCGCAGATTGCCCGAGAGCTCGGCCAGCGCAAGGCGAAAGGCGCGGTCGGCGGCGAGGAAGGCGACATGGCTGCGCAGCGTCTCAGGCTTCAGCACCTTTTGCGCCGCCAGCCTGATGTCGTCGAGCCCGTGCTCGGTGATGTTGGCGGCGGCCACGCGGAACACTTCCGGCTCGATCAGGCCGCGGACATCGAAAATCTCGTTGACGTCGCGCAGGCTGAGCGGTGCGATGACGTAGCCGCGCCTGGGCTCGCTTTTGATCAGCCCTTCCTGCGTCAGCCGGGCAAGGGCCGAGCGGATCGTCGCCTTCCTGATCTGGTAGCGATCGCCGATCTGCTTTTCGGTCAGGCTTTCGCCGGGGCGCAGCACGCAGGCGACGATGTCGCTCTTCAGCTGCTCGTAGGCCTCCTCGCTGCGCAATATGTCGGCGGTCGAAGGTGACGCGGCTGCGGATTTCGGGGCGATCATGTTAGGTCTTCCTGGGCAGTTGACGCTGGTTTCGGCATTCGCTAGCCTGAGCATCTCAGTTATGAGTATTAAGCTTCTTAAGAGGGATAGCTGACAATGCCTCTTGCCGCCACCTCGCCTCTCTACGCCGTAACCGCCGATATCGTCAACGCAGCCAAAGGTCCTGATGCCTTCGATCGGGTCAAGGCGGTGTTGCGCGAGCACACCGATCGTTTTCACGCCTCAGGCGTGCTTGCCCATGAGGAGGAGGACGATGAGGTGCTGCTGCATGCCAGCCCTGACTTGACCATCTACCACATCACGCTGTCGCCCGGCCTGCAGTATCCGGCGCACAACCATCTGATGGATGCGCTGATCGGCATCTATAAGGGTAGCGAGACCAACTTCATCTATCCCGTCGACGGAAGCGAGATCGATACACCGGAACGGCAGGACATCGCGGCCCCCGCCGTGGTGCACATGACCCCTGATACCGTGCACGCCGTCGCCAACACCGGCAGCGCCCGCTCCGGTGCGCTGCATGTCTATCTCGGCGATCTGACGGAGACCCAACGCCATATGTGGAGCCCGGATAGCAACCAGGCCGAGCCGTTTGATAATGAGCGGTATCTGGCTGGCGCGAGGCCGATTGGGCAGACCGGCACCTGAAGCTCTCGAGCGACGAGCGGCTCGTTGCCGGATAAGCGATCCCGTCACTTAGTCAGCTGTTTTGCCCAGAGTGTCGGCAACCACCGCGCCGCGCTCGCCCATCGGCAGAGCGGGACCCGTGGTCGAGTCGATTGCCGTCTGATGTTCCATCTCGGCGTTGATTGCGGCGCCCGCGATGAGGACGATGACGGAAATCCATGTCCACATCATCAAGCCAACGACTGCGCCCAACGAGCCGTAGGTGGCGTTGTAGTTGGCAAAATGCTGCAGGTAGAACGAGAACAGCCACGATGCGGCGATCCAGACGGCGGTCGCAATCAAGGCACCCCAGCTCAGCCATCGCCACTTTGCATGTTCGCGGCTCGGCCCGAAACGGTAGAGCAGGGAAATGCCTGTAAGCATGAAGCCTGTCAGGATCGGCCAGCGAGACACCGCAACAAGGGTCTCTGTCCAGGCGTCAAGGTAGAAGAAGCGTAACAAGGCCGGGACAACGCCAACCGTCAGCAACAGCACGATTCCGATCACCAAGGCTCCCATCGTGAACAGGATCGACATCAGATTGAGCGTGATGAAGCTGCGCTTCTCGCTTTCCTCATAGGCGATGTTCATTGCATCGAAGAGCGCCTTCATTCCGCTGTTGGCGCTCCACAGCGCGATCGCAAGGCCGACGAAGAAACCTGTTCCGAGCGCTCCCGGTTTCTGACTGGCCAAAGCCTGCAATTGTCCGCGAATGAGATCCAGTCCCTCCGACGGCAGCAATCCGCCGAGATAGGCGACATGGTCCGCGACTGTCACAGGATCGGCGACAAAGCCATAGATCGAGATGAAGGCCGCCAACGCCGGAAACAGCGCGAGCAGCAGATAGAAGGTGGCGCCGGCCGCGACCAGCAGAACCCGGTCCTTGTTGAACTCTTCCCATAGCCGCCAGACGATATCCCTTCAGCCGAGTGCAGGAATCTGTGACGGCCAGGCCGCATCGCGACCACGGTCCCCATCCTCTGCCCTTATGGCGGCCTTGCTGGTTTCCGACGTGGCCAACGCACGATTGGCCGCTTCGGTATCGATCAACGAGGACTTGGTGTCCATCGCTCAACAGCCCCACATTGCTATAAAAGTTGCAGCTCCTCACAGGGACACTTTGGCTACCTTGTCCTTGTATTCCTCTTTCGGATCGAACCCGAGCAGCATTTTTATGCCTGCAGTCACGCTTGAGCCGTCGAGCCAAATCTCAGCTTCCTGCGGGTCGAACCTAAGCAGTGCCAGCCTCGGGTCGTCTTTCCCGCCTTCAAACCAGGCACCGACAAAACGATTCCAAAGCCGATCGATGACCACTGGGTTGTTTGCCCAGATAAAGCTTCCCCTGCACTGTGGCGAACAGGTCGTGACCCTTCGATGTGAAGGTAGCTGTCGCGCCGCTGCCATCTTTCAGGCCCTCGACAAGCTCGGTGTCTGTGGCCGTGAAGAACCAGATCGGCCCGTTCCGATCCTCAATCTGGGCTGTCATCGGACGCGGGATGACCTTGGACCCATCGAGGCCGATCATCATTGTCATGTCGGATTTCAACGACTTCCAGAACTTGGCTTCGAGTTCGGCGGGGGTGGGCATCTGAACCTCCTTTCAGAAAACGGCAGCCGGCTGCATCTGTTCCAATTCATTGAAAGATCTTGCTTGGGGTTCCGCCAGCCAAAGGCCGGTGCAGCGTTGCGCCAGTGCCGCGATGTAAACCACCCCTGCCACGCGCGGAACAGCCCCGGCGTGCGTGATGAGCGTGCCGCCATCGGAATGTCCGACCAGGATCGCAGGGCTGCCGACCCCGCCAAGGCAGCTTTTCACGGCGGCGACATCGCCGGCGAGCGAATCGAGGCCGTGCGATGGTCGCCAACGTCCTGAAGACCTGAGCGGAACACTCAGTCGGTGCGACGATTGCGGTGGAAAAACCAGCCAAAGTAGAGGCAGATCAGGAACAGCGCAAAATGGATCGTCCCGCGCACGCCACTGAGTTCGGGGGACTGAATGGCGTTTGTCCACATCAGCGGGATCGGAATCTTCGCCAGATAAAAGTAGAACTGCATGCCGCTGCTGACGAAGAACGCGCCGGCCAGAAATTTTCGATACTCGCGGAATCGCACCGCCGCATAGATCGTCGGCAAACCGACGATGACGATCCCAGCCACAAGATAGGGAAGCATAACCGGCTCCAGGGCAGGCCCTTGTCATCCATCATCCTTAAAGGCATTATATTCGAGATATGCCGAATATGTCAAACAATCGCCCTGCCGAACAACGCTTCATCGAGGATGCGGCCAGGTTGCTGATCCCCTGGGGCGTGCCCCAGACAGCGGCGCGCCTCTACGGCTACCTGCTGCTTTGCGCCGAGCCGGTCAGCCTCGACCGCATCACGGCAGACCTCGAGATCAGCAAAAGCAGCGCAAGCGTCGCGGCGCGGTTGCTGGAAGCCTACAGGCTCGCCCAGCGCCACGGCGAGCGCGGAAGCAAGCGCGCCCTGTACGCGGTGTCCGACAATTACGAGGGCATGCTGAGCGAACAGAACCGCTTGCTCGACGCGCTCGCCGATCTGCTGAAGAACAGCACGGACGCCGTCGCGGCGGGAGCAGCGCGCGATCGCCTCGACGAAATGGCGGCGTTCTACCTGGCGATACGCCAAGCGATGGAGACAGCGCTGGGGCAGTGGCGCGCGAAGAAGCCGCGATCCCGATCGACGTGATCGGTCGGCATTCCAGTCCGGAGACAAATTCGCCGAAGGAGCTAGCACCATGGAACAGACCAAGACGCCCCGGGAGCCGCCCGCGATGTCGCGCGGCACAGGCATTGCCTATGCGATCGGTCTGCCGGCGGGGCTGCTGGGATTGATCTTCGTGCCGACCGGCACGATTGCCTGGTGGCCCGGATGGGTGTTCCTTGCCGTTCTGATTTCGGCGTTCGGCGTCTCGGCGCTGGTGATCGCGCGGATCAATCCGATCATCTACCGCGCGCGCAGTCGGTTTCAGCAGGGTACGAAAGGCTGGGACAAGGCGCTGCTCGCGGTCATTCTGCCGGCGATGGTGGCCATCCTGCCGGTGGCGGCGCTCGACGCCGGGCGCTTTCATTGGTCGGCCGTTCCCTTCTGGGCGCTGCTTTCGGGCTACATCGCCGTGCTGGCGGGCGTCGCGGTGACCGGATGGGCACAAGTGGTCAATCCGTATTTCGAGCCGGGCGTCCGCATTCAGTCCGAACGGCATCAGCGCGTGATCGACGCCGGCCCATACCGTGTCGTGCGCCACCCCGGCTATATCGCCGCACTGGTTCTGTTCTTCGGCATGGCGCTTGCGCTGGGTTCGTTCTGGGCCCTGGTGCCCGCGGCGCTGGCGTCGTCGGTGCTCGTCCTGCGCACCGCATGGGAAGACCGGCTGTTGCGGGCCGAACTTCCCGGATATGACGATTATTCCCGTCGCGTGCGGCACAGATTGGTCCCCGGCTTCTGGTGAGGGCGGGAATCCGATCAGCAATTCCAGGAAAAGTGTGAAGCGGTTTTCCGTCCGAAACTACGCAAAAACAAGAGGTCTAGGCACGCTCGAGTTCGGTCTTGAGGTAGCGGAGGTCGCGAGAGATCGCGCCTTTGTTCAGGAATATCAGTGGCGCAAACAGCGCGTATTTGCGCTTGACATCCCAGGTTCGACAGTCTCATGCGACGGCTCTCATCCACGCCAGGAAGGACTCTATCACCGCGGATCTCGGACTGTGGGGCATCCAAACAGTATAAAAACTGTAGCCCGGCAAGGATAATTGATGCGCTTTGACGAGCGAGCCGTTTTCCAGTTCACGACCAACCACGACGTCACTACAGATCGCAATGCCTTGCCCGGCGACCACCGCATCGATCGCATGCAGTTCCTCGCGAAAGCTCAAATCCCAAGCTTTGTGCGGGATTAGGTCTGGATCGATCGAACGGGCCGTTGCTAGCCACCGGGGCCAGGTGGGAGCGTCCGGATCCCGGTTCATCCAGTCAAAATGGATCAAGGGATAACGCAGGAGATCAGCAGCACGCTCAATCGTTCGCCCGTCGCTTGCCAATAGTCGGGGACTGCAAATGGGAAAGAAGGAATCGCGACATATCTCCTGCGTGGCAAAGCCCAAAGGCGGGCGCCGTGTGTAGCGGATCGCCACATCTGCGGCACCGGCGCGTAGATCGAGCACTGCGTCCGTCCCGATGATATCCAGTGGTACGGCAGGGTTGGCCTCTCGCCATTTCGGCAATCGAGGCACCAGCCATCGACTCGCGAAAGCGTTTGGGCTTGTCACCCGCAATGGCGCTTGAAAATCCGGCTCGGCGACTGCGGCAAGGGAGCCGGAGAGAAGATCAAAGCCGTTGCGGAGGATGGGAAACAGTCGCGCTCCTGCGCTCGTCAGCACGAGCGGGCGCGGTCGGCGCTGGAACAGCTTGCGATCGCATATATCTTCCAACAAGCGGACTTGGTGGCTGATCGCTGTCGGCGTCACACCGAGTTCCGCCGCTGCGGCCTTGAAGCTGCCATGCCGGGCCGCGGCCTCGAAGGCGTGCAAGGCGCGAAGCGGCGGACTGTTCTTCATGCTGGCAGTGTAGATGAATTCTGCTCATCCAGTAGCTAAGAATTTCGCTTTTGCAGAAGGTTGCTTTCCTGTGAGACGATCGTCCTGCCAGAACCGAGGGCGATATCGATGGAGATTCCACGACAGACCGAGGCGCTATTGGGCCGATCTCATTCTCCGAGTGCGGCGATTGAACAGCTACGGCGGGGCTTACGGGGCGAACTGGTGTTGCCGACGGACGCTACCTACGACCAGGCGCGCAGGGTCTGGAACGGGGCGATCGACAAACACCCTGCCGCAATCGTCTTTTGCGCCAATCCCGATGACGTCGTGCATGCCGTGACCTATGCCAGGTCGCAAGGCTGCCTCGTGGCCGTTCGCAGCGGCGGCCACAACGTCGCCGGTCTGTCCGTCTGCGACGATGGGGTGGTGATCGATCTATCCCGCATGAAGAAGATCGAAGTCGATCCTGAGCGTCGCATTGCCAGGGCCCAAGCTGGTCTGACCCTCGGCGAGTTCGACGCAGCCACGCAGGCCCACGGCCTCGCCACGACCATGGGCGTCAACGGCGACACCGGTATTGCCGGCCTCACGCTGGGTGGAGGCTTCGGCAAGCTCGGGCGAAAGCACGGTCTGAGCTGCGATAATGTGATCGCGGCTGAAATCGTCACCGCCGACGGACGGTTGTTGCGGACAAGCGCCAGCGAGCATCCCGATCTGTTCTGGGCCTTGCGAGGCGGCGGCGGTAATTTCGGCATCGTGACGGCATTCGAATACCGGCTGCACCCGCTCGGCCCGGCGCTTCTCGTGGGCTCGGTGCTTCACGACTACAATCATGCGGGCGAGGCCATGCGGTTTTACGATAAGTTCTCCCGCGACGCCCCGGACGAGGTCAGCGTCGATGCCGCGCTCGTCACGCTGCCATCGGGCGACCGAGCCTTCAACATCTCGGCTTGCTATGTCGGGTCGCCCGAAGCGGGCGAGCCAGCCATCGCGCCGCTGATGAAATTCGGATCCCCCATCGACAGTCGCCTTCAAGCCATTCCTTATCTTCAGATCCAATCGGCGGGCGACAGCCTCTTTCCACGCGGGCGACGCTATTACTGGAAAGCGCAGTTCATGCGCGAGATCAGCGATGGCGCGATCGAGGCCCTGCTCGACGCTTACGCGAGGGCTCCCAATCGCTCCTCGCTGCTGGTTTTCCAGCAGGTCGGCGGCGCCATCGCTCGCGTGCCCGCATCGCACTCGCCCTACGCCAATCGCGATGCGGCCCTTGACTGCTTCCCGATCGCGATCTGGGACGATCCGGTCGATGATGAGGTGAACATCCGCTGGGCGCGCGACCTGTGGAATGCGGTCAGGCCATTCTCCACCGGCGGTGTCTATGCCAACAATCTTGGTGATGAGGGTGACGAGCGCGTGCGTGATGCTTACGGTGGCAATTATGCACGCCTCGCCGCGATCAAGAAGCAATACGACCCGACCAATTTCTTCCGACTGAACCAGAATATCAGGCCCGAATAGTTCGGAAATATCAGGGGGAACCGTGCGCAGCCGCTGGACGATTTCGGTGCTGCCGCGCTCCTCCTTTGCCCTCTCCTCCTTTGGTCATTCCACCGGATCAGCCGCCTCCCACAGCCGATGATGGTTCCATCCAGGCAAGGCGGCTAGTCGTGCTGAGACCGCCGGTACGCTCGATGACGGGAAACGGCGGTCTATGGCGTTCGCAAATCAGGACGATTTAGAGTCAAATGGCGCGCCCGAAGAGATTCGAACTCCTGACCCCCAGATTCGTAGTCTGGTGCTATTTAATTTCGTCAAGTAGCACAACCAATCCGGAAGCATCAGAAGCATTGCCAAGTTACCTGAAATACAGCAATATTCTCTAATAGCCCCAGTCATTTGGAAAATCTACCCTCATGAGCCCTCAAAAGCAATCTGCTTCCGCGCCTGAGTCTGCTTCCACCGCGCTTCCAAATAATGTCATCCGGCTACCCGGCTCAACGTTGCCCCCGCCCGCGCCAAACACGTTCACGAAGGCGAACATCACCCGCATGCGTTGCCCTCACGGACGATCGGAAGCATTCTTTTGGGATGCTGGCTGTCGTGGGTTGGGGATACGCGCTCTCGGCTCACAACGGAGAACATGGATTTATCAATATCGGGATGAGCACAGGCGCACGCGGCGAATTGCGCTGGGCGACCTGACGGCGGTCAGTCTTGATGCTGCTCGTGAGGCGGCGCGCCGTTACGCAGCCAACGTCACGCAAGGGACCAACCCGTCTGTACAAAGGAAGGCAAAGCGGAATGCCGCTTCCCTATTTACCGTCATCGAGACTTATCTGAGGCACGCGCGAGCGCGCCAGAAGCCACGCTCCTATTTGGAAACCGAACGCCATCTTATGCGGCATGCAGCCCCCCTGCATCACGAGCGGGTAGAAGCCGTGCGTCGGCGAGACATAGCGCTGCTTTTGGAGAGTGTGGCGGAAGCATCCGGCCCGGTGGCCGCCAATAGATTGAGGGCAGCCCTCAGCGCGATGTGGACTTGGGGGCTACGCAGTGGCACCATCGAAACAGACAACAATCCGGTCGCGTTTACGCCTCGCCAGCCGGAGAATGCACGCGAACGCATCCTCAGTGACAATGAGTTGCGCGTGATCTGGCAATTAACGAGCGGTGCCGAAGATTATGCCCGGATCGTTCGGCTCTGCATGCTGACGGGCTGTCGCCGAACTGAAATCGGCGGGTTGCGCTGGCCCGAAATCTACGACGACAAGATACTGATTTCGGCAGAACGTATGAAGGGAGGCCAGATGCACGAAATCTCGCTCCTCCCTAAGATTGTCGCTCATCTTCCGGTGCGGCCAACTCAGGCCGAGGGCGGCGTCTTCGGTAGGCGCGGCAATGGCTTTTCTGGATGGAGCAAGAGCAAGGGGTCCCTGGACGCAAAGCTTACGAAAAGCGATGCGAACATGCAGCCTTGGAGCATTCACGACCTCCGACGGACTTTCTCCACGAGACTTCATGACGCGGGCGTGGAGCCAATCGTGATCGAGGCGTTGCTTGCCCACAAGCAACAGGGGGTAGCTGCTGTATACAATCGGGCCTCATTCCGAGACGCAAAAAAGGCTGCCTTGGCGCTGTGGCATGACCTACTTTCGACGGTCGTTGGTCATGAGTGAATTCATCACGGTTATCACCGAGACCGAAGTGGAAGATAGAAGGCAGCGGCGTCTCGACAACTACGAACATTTTCGGTCCGGCAAGCGAGGTCAACCTCCCATGGTCAACCGCTTGGCCTTCGTCACAGTGTACGTCGACCATCTGGTACGTGAAGGGGTCCCTCTGGAGACCACCCACAACAGCGAGATGAACAAGCGCGTTCTTGCATGGCTAAACGGGAAGGCCGTTCTCTCGAAGGATCATCGTAAATCACGGCGGAAACCGATAACGCCGGACGCAGTCCAGTCTCTATTGAAACAGGTACTAAGCGAGCGTTGATACGCTGGTGAAACATGAACATTAAATTCCACTGGCTTGATTGCGAAGGATGTGAATATTCGTAAGTCCTCTTGAACGTATATGAGGGCTTTTCAATGGATTATTCGACAACAAGTCCTTTGTTGACTGAAAAAGGGCTTTCGAGGTGGCTCGGAATATCTCTTCCCAGCCTTCAGCGTCTGCGGGCCAACGGCAATGGACCGCGTTTTGTCCGACTAAGTGAACGACGCATTGCCTACCGCCGAACAGACGTGGAGGATTGGTTAGATGCGCGAACATGTGACCGCATCGGCGCCGGCCCGGCTCAGGTTGATACGCCCCTCGACCAACGCCATCGCGGAGCATGAACTCCATGCCTCAGGGGAACGACACAGTAGGCGCTGCCACTGAAGCGCCGTCTCGATCGCATGGCTCAGCTGCAAGCCTGCGTAGCACTTCCGGCAAGCGCCCGACGTTCGAAACGAAACAGAGCGCTGAAGACTTTCGCCGGGCAGCCGTCTCGAATGGTTACGCTCCCCTGAGAGTTAGATCGAACGGTAAGAGGCCGGTCGCCGAGAATTGGCTTCAAGGGGAAACGCTTGGCCAATTGCTACCTGTGAGCGCGGCGGCTGCAAACACCGGCATTTGTACAGCGGGTCTCCGGGTTATCGACGTCGATGTTGATGATCCAACCAAGGTCCAGAAATTTCTAAAGGCGGTGACGTCGATTCTACCCACTGGCGGGCTCATTCGTCGTCGTCCGGGATCACCCCGCCTTGCGTTGGTGTTTCGAGCTGCCGAGGGTGAGCCGTGCAAGCGCATCGTTGGCGGAAGGCATGGAAAAATCGAGGTGCTTGGTAAAGGCCAGCAACTGGTCGTGCATGGCGTTCATGAAACCGGCGGTGAATTGTTCTGGCTCGCGGGCAGGTCGCCAGCAACGGTTCCACTTGCCGCACTCCCGTCGATCACTGAGGAACAGATCGCCAAAGTGCTTAGTGCTTCCCGCGTCGTAGTCGGACTTCCCGTTGATAGCCAGTTCGCGAAGGATCGGTTCCCGCCCCGTTCATTGAATACCTCAGAGGTAACTGGCCAATCCGACCTCGCTGCCGGCATCTCAGTGCACCATCCATTCGATCATCTTGCTGCCGATCAACAGCGTCGTGTGGTGGCGGAGTGCCTGACGGCTCTCGACAACGGTAAATCAGACCCTCGCAACCAATGGCTCGCGGTGCTGTTTGCCGTCGCGGATGCTGGCCAACGTGGCTGTCCAGATGCTCGGAGCTTGGCCCTGGAATGGTCTAGGCGGGGCGCCGGCTGGACTTCCGAGGAAGATTTCGACTCGGCGTGGGGCTCCTATCGGGCGAACAGGGCAGATGGAACAACGGTCGGCACGCTCTTCCATTTGGCTCGTTCGGCAGGCGTGGAAGTCTCTGGCCTGCTCGATTCGTCTCCACCTGAACAGAAGCCTACCGGCGAGACACCTGGCGGAGCCTTGCCCGTTGCCGCGCTGCCAGCCATTCCAACGAAACGCCAATGGCTTCACGGGACGGATTTGGTTCGCGGGGCCGTTTCCCTGATCGTTGCACCAGGCGGCAAGGGCAAGTCTTCGTTTCTGACCTCACTTGCTCTGGCATGTGCGTCAGGACGCCCCCTCCTAGACAGTCACGTGTTCGGGGGGGAGCTTCGTGTTCTTTACATCAACGCTGAGGACTCGACCGATGAAATCGCTCTGCGCGTGCGCGCGGCGATGGCACACCACCAACTGACCGACGCCCATGTTGGCGGGTTATATGTCGCAGGGGCGGACAGGCTGTCTCTTACCTTGATCAAGGTGGAGCGTGGAACTCCTGCACTGAATTCGTCGGGTTGGCAGGAGCTTCGCGCGCTGGTCTCGCTTCACAAACCCGACGTTCTGATCCTCGATCCGCTCGTTGCCGTTGTGGGTGGCGCGACATTGAATGACAACGCCGCCGCAGCGCTGCTAATGCGCGAGTTGGTCTCGCTTGCTGCACTCAACAAGCTCTCCGTCATCATTGCCCATCACACGTCGAAAAATCGGGAATTGGGGAACGCCGACGCCGCAATGGGCGCAGCGAGCATTGTGAATTTGGCGCGCATCAGCCTTGCCATCGAACCATTGAGGAATGACGATGCAACAAAAATTGGTGTCGCACCGTGGGATGTCTCGTCCATCTTCAGGGTCACAGGCACGAAGCAGAACCTATCTCCGGCCGCTGCCGATGAACGGTGGTTCCGTCTTGTTTCGGTCGAGATGCCGAATGCGCAACCGCCAATCTATCCTCACGGTGACAAGGTCGGCGTTGTAGAGCTGTTCAAGCCCTCGCTGACTGCCACGCCTTTTCCGCAAGCGATGATTGACGCCGCCCTAGTGGCGGTTGGCACAGCGCCCACGCCACTATCTCCATCGCCCAAGTCCGCCGACTATGCCGTTCCAGTGATAGCCAGAGCCCTTGCTCCACAGCGCAATGGCGTCGCAAGCGACATCGAGGCAAAGGCCATTGTCGATTATCTTCACCGAGTGGGTCGTATTCAGATCGGACCCGTCCAGGTCAGCCGCACCGGGCGGGGAGGCTATACGCGACAGGCTTACACCGTTGTCGGACCAGTCCCATCAACTGTCACGGGTTCGACTCCGCCGACCTCGGCCGTGCCAACAGCAAATCGCAGTAGCCAGATTGCGCCGAACCGGAAGCAGAATGGAAAGCCATGAAAAGCCATTTCAGCCAATTGGCGATCAAGTGGCTTGAGGTGGTGGTGAGGCGCGCCAGCGCCACCACCAATTAAGGGGGGTGTGGGGGGTATGGTGGTGGAGACGAGTTGCGAACGCCAATCCTGAAAGGAGGAACACCGATGGTTGGGACAAGTGAAAATGAGGATGCCGCTTGCTACAGGTTTGTTTGGGGTCGATTGCAAGAGGCCGTTGAAAGCGCCGCAGGCAGACTGATCCCAAATCCGTTCATCGGTGGGCACTTCACCACGGATGACGACTTCTTCGAACAAGTGGCGCTGTCTGTCTCTGCGGTACGCGCTGCTGTCCACTTCGGAACTGGTCTATCCGGGCGGCGACTGCCAATTGATTCGATCGAGCGCAAAGTCCTTATGGATTCCCGTTTGCCTCGAAATATGCTGTTGGCCTTCTTTGCCGCGTCGCTGGAAGCGAATGAATTTGACATGTCGCACCCTTCATTCGCTGAATACGCAGCGGGGTTCTTAGCGGTCCACCATTGGCGTTTACTTGGACAAGCGCCTTCCTTGGTTTCCGAGTACCCACCTAAGCCCCTGCCGGGCCTCGACCATCGATGCACCGCATGGCGTCCAGTGTCCGAGTCTGGACGGCATTAGAAGTTTATATTCCTATAGATCAGATGATTTGACCATTGGACCTTGCAGGCATGAAAATTCGTCAAGCCAAGACGACGGCCGCTCCAACCTCTCCACTGGAACACCGTCCGTTTATTTTACAATTGCGGTTCATTCGGAATCAGTTGCAAGCCCGCCAGGGCGACCCGTGGCAAGGGGAGCTTGCGGGTCTTCGAGGGCAAAAAGGGAGCGACGGTGTCGAGCGTGTCTCCACGGAAGCCGTGTTCGACCATTTGAACTTGAAGCCCGTCCAACGCACGCCTGAGGCCGGCAAACGGATAAAGGCGATAATGTGTGGTTTAGGCTGGACTTGGGTCCGTGCTCGCCACATGACAGCGACAGGTTCGGCAGGACGCGTTCGGGGTTACGCCAGAATTTCTTAGCGTGGGTGTTGCCTGAGGCGAACTCGACAGAAGTCCGGGAAGTCAGTCCAAAAAACTGACTCTCAGCCTGGGCAAATGGAACTTCTGCACAGTGTGAATGTTCTTATACTTGAGCCCAAGTTGACCAGTAATTCACAATAAAATATCCGCACGTCCGATTCGGTCTTTTGTCAAGAGTTTTTTTCGCGTATTATGCGGGCGCGAATCAGGGGAGCGCGAGCATGGCTTATCTGCAATTGGCTGGTGCGGTCGCCCTTGGCGCTTTTGGCCTCGCTCTGTTGAGGTTTGCGCTGAAGATCGCTTTCTATGATCGGATAGAATACGAGAAATCTCGTGCCAGGTATCCTTCGTTAATGGCCGCAGTGTCGGGGAAAGCTCGCGTTAAGCGAGGTGAATTCCCGGACGGTCGCGTCCGAGCCGGAATCGCTTATAACAAAAAATTCAAGCGATTCGAGGCAAACGGGAAACTGCGTAACGATGTGGTCGACCACGTCGTTTAATGAGCGAACTGCTTTCGTTCAAGGGATGGGTCCCGACCGTAAACGGACGGCTTTCGTATAAAATAATCGGCGAAAGCCGCCATCCTACAATGGCAGAATACGCTAATGTTGGTACACCAGAATACCAATTTGTTCTTGCCATCCAGTCACGCAATACAACTGACGTATTATTTCACTGGTTACTGGCGAAATTCTTCCAGATTTCCGGAGATTTCAATTTTGTCTTCTGCGCTCGCGCGAGACGCGGAAGCAAATCGCCGGATGACCCATTAATCGGTCGGATCTACGTAGTGCGTCCGGGGTCGGATAGTTCAATTCAACTCAAAGAGAAGATGCAGGGTTGGCTGCACTCCCTCCGAAGTGCCGAGTACGGCGTGGGAAAAGCCGAGCTTTGTAAACTGTTTGGCTCCCTTCATCTGGAGCTCACAAACGTCTGCGATCTTAGGGCTAACGTCATATTACATCGAAACGGTATTATATCGATTAGCAAAGTGTCGTTTTCAGATGATGAGATATATCGCAATTCACTTCATTACGCCAACAATGACCACATAGAGATAGAGTCCCTCTGGGCAGATCAGCTTTACTACTTCGTCAGGGACATTTCACATCAACATCAGCATCACAGTCCAGATGCCGACACGATGATAACGACCTATCGCGTTCGCGGTCGATCTATGGACTGGTGTAATAGGGTGATATATGCCCTGTATTTTTATATTATCAATTCCAAGCGCCGCCTCGAGCCAACTGAGCAGGTTAGAATACTCGGTGTTCTAGCTTACCTAAATTCATTCAAACAGGTTGCTGCAGAGCAGGCTGCTCTCTCTAATTTGTCTTTGAAAATGCCCGTATTCAATGACCAGGCTACAAAGGATTCCATAAACGCGACCAGGAGTTATCTTGATCTAAAATTTTCGGAGAAGAAGCAAAACTCTGACAAATACCGTACGGTGCTATTCACTGTAGCCGCAACACTTCTTACCCTCGTCAACTTCGTTTCGGGGTTTGCAAGCCCGGACGTAGAGCCAGCCAAATGGGTGGGTGACCTCGCAAATTTTGTGAAAGTTAATGCATACATATGCCTCGCGCCGCCTGCGATCATAATGGTTTGGTGGCTGAGTGACGTGTTTCTAGTGCCTAACTATGAGGCCAAGAGGGATGCTGTTCGCCTCGGATTTGCCAACCGGCGAGTGTTTGCTGCTGTCGTGATTCCTATTTCCATTGTGATCATATATGGAGCATGGCGCTTACTTTACGCGACAGCAGTTCAAATTGTTCATCACTAGCAGCACCCAGCGATGGCACCTGCACGGTTACAATGGCCGTCCCAGGGCGATGAGTTCGCTCCCCAAAATGACACCGTGGCAAGGCTCCCTATCCCGCCCAAATTTTTACAGTCGCATCCATTACCTTACGGGGTAACTTGGTTAATGCTGAGATACGGCACAAAATTTGTGCAATAAGCCGGCCGATCAGCCAATGACGCTTCCCGAATGCATGCAACCAAACCACGGTGCCACTGGACAGCTGCGTTGGGCTCGAAGTCCTTAGTCCCGGCTTTGTCGCGTGAACTAGACGGCGATGAAGAGGCTCCGTTAAAACAAACCACCCCAAAGCATTTGGCGCGACGGATGGCTGTGAAGCCACTTGGGGCGATTATGGGCGCGCGTTACAAATTCGCGCTCAGAATCTTGCAGCTAAGCAGATGCACATGAAAAAGCGGCCCCAATCAATTGACACCAAGGGCGATTCCCACTTGCATGGGCACCCGACTCCACCTAGTGGCAGGAAAAGTCCGATCGTTAGTGCTGAAGTCATTGCACTTAAGGTCGTATTCGTGTCGCCATTGTCGCCGTGCGGCAATTGACGTACACGTTTTGGACCATGCTGGCGGTGGAAGCGCAATATTGTAGTATTTTTGACTGTTACACTTTCTTGGGCGGTCCGTCGAAAACTTTCCTAACCACTGGAGCTGCAATGCCTGCCGGCAAGGGTATGGACTGATGGACGGAGAGGTATCTCCTAGGGGAGGTGATACCCTGGCGATTCTTAGGCCTCTTGATGCTGCGGAGGTCCGTTTACTCGCGGACGCTCAGCTGCCGGAGATTCGAGAATTTGCTCGCTCTGCGAGACTCCACGCCGTTGATCATAAAAGCGAAACGCCACTCCACATAGCTGCTCGCTGCGGCAAACTTGCTCTTTGCGACTTGCTCATCCAACATGGCGCTGATCCAAACGCCAGAAACGCTGCCGGCGAAACTGCTGCAGGAGTTGCTGCGGCCGAAGGCCATATCGGGCTGTCGCAGCTTCTGCTGGCCTTGGAAGTCGACACCGGCAACACGACCGACGAGACGCCAGCGACCATCATATTATCGACATCCATACCCGTGGTTGCCGACGACATGGACTACGATCTGTCGTTTGAAGCAGAGGCTGACCCGGAAGCATATCGGACTCGGGGCCCCACCGGTCTTTCCGATCACAAGCAAGCGACGTTCAGCCCCTATCAGCCGGATTCTGTTAACGGAGCCCCTGACTGGCATCTCGATCTGACCGCGACCTTCATTGCAGGGGAGGGAATAGGTTCAGCTGTTGTGGCGCTTCCAACTGTTGCTGCCGATGACGAGTTCTTGGTCACCAAGAGTCGCGGTCGCAAGTCGACCAGGACAGCGACCTTGTCTGTCGGGACAAGGATGTCCATCGACCCCGCCTATATCAGGGCATGGGCGTCAGAGGCGGTTGAATACCATCGCATACCTCAGGCGGACCTCGAGGCTTTGATCTCGGCATGCCGCGGTAATGCGGACAAAGAAGATTTACGGAGAAATATTGCAGGCATAATGGATTATGCCGGCCTTCAACAGATCGACGATGACGATCTACGGCTTTGGGATGTGCCGTTCGTAGTCGATGGGGAGGATTTGGCAGAAGCATTAGATGTCGCCCTTACCCGCCACACGCGACTGCCTGGAAGCGGGCGTTTCCACATGGATCGCGCTGGCCAAGCAGCACTGATAGCTCCCATGCTTCAAACGAAAGGACGTTTGCACCTAGCGCTGGTTTCCAGCGAGGAAGCCATCCGGGCGATCTTGCAGTTCGTGGACATGGTGTTGGCTGGGCAGCTGCGGCCCGAATACCTTACGTTGCTGGCAGTGTTTCCCGAGCGCGAGAAGGACCCGGGCAGCATTGTGCTACGCGAAGTAGCCGACACCCTGAGAGTTATCATCAGTGGAAACTCGGCTGTCGAGGGCAAACGACGGCGCGTCGCCATTCAGGGACTCGAACGCCTCGATCTGAGTGCAGTATTCTTCAAGGCGCTCGGCATGTACCTGTCGGAACAGCAAGGGCAGCATGTCGCTGCGAACACTATCAACGAGCTCATTGTCGAGTTGGACAGCAAGACAGCGGGCTTGATCATGGCGCATCTCCCTTACGCGCGGCGCTTTGCTTCAAGACATGCCGAAGATGGCGAGGATTTGGAGGATGTTTTCCAGGTGGCCTTCATCGGCCTGCAGAAAGCCACTCGCCGCTTTGATCCCGATAGGGGCACACCTTTCTCCATGTATGCCAGCAACTGGATGCGGCAGACGGTCACCCGCTGGAGGGCCGACGAACGGGCGATTATACGGATTCCAGTTCATCGGCACTCCGATCTTGACGCATTGGACGAGGCTCAGGATCGGCTTGCGCTGGTTCTTCGACGAACTCCAACGAGCGAAGAAATTGCCTCTGATCGCGAGTGGAGTTGCCAGCAGGTCGAGAAACTCTTGGATACGCCTCGGGTGCAAGTCGACTGGGACGAACTCGGATTGGAGTGGCTCTCTGTTCCTGCGGACCAAGAGGCGCGGGTGGAAGAGCGGGAAACGGCGGCCGTCGTGACCGAGGCGCTAGGCGAACTGGATGAGCGAGAGACGGACATCATTCGAAAGCGCTTCGGTTTTGATGAGGCAGGGGAAATGACGCTTGAGGAGGTCGGGCAGATATACGGCGTCACAAGAGAGCGAATTCGGCAGATCGAGGCAAAAGCCATGCGCAAGCTGTCCAGTTCCCCTCGCGTGCGGCGCCTCCGCGCGCTGGTAGGGGAATGACAGTGGCGGTTCGCAACATTCCGCCGCACGCCAGCGCGATGCTCGAGTCGCTGCGCGGCTTGGGATACACGCCATCGACGGCTCTTGCCGATCTGATCGACAACTCTATCGCGGCGTCGGCCAGCAAAGTGGACATTAAGTTTGAGTGGCAGGGCCCGCAGAGCTGGATACGCATCACTGACAACGGCATAGGAATGGATGACGCGGCCCTTGAGGCCGGTATGCGTCTAGGTGCAAAGGATCCACGTGCTGAACGAGCCAAATCCGACCTTGGACGATTCGGACTTGGGCTTAAGACTGCGAGCTTTTCGCAGGCTCGCCGGCTCACGGTCGCCAGTCGTCGCAAGGGCGGTCCTGTAGTCTGCCTGCGCTGGGATTTGAACCTACTGGATCAGCCGGGAGAGCTCCCCTGGCCGCTATTCGAGGGGCCGGCTCCCGGGTCTGAAGCATTGCTAGCACCGCTCGGCGACATGGAGCAGGGCACGGTGGTTCTCTGGGAAGATCTCGATCGCGTCGTGACGGACGGCTTCGCGGCGGCTGATATGATCGAACTGATCGATGTCGTTGAGGCCCATCTTGCCATGACTTTTCACCGGCTGCTGGATGGGACGGGTGCACCCTTGCGGCTCACCTTGAACGCCAAGGCAGTCCAGCCGTGGGATCCGTTCCTGACCGGTCACCCAGCCAAGGCTTGGGAAAGCCTTGAATTTCGGATTCTCCATTCACCGGGAACTTTCGTCCAGTGCCATGTCCTTCCACACAGGGATATGCTCAAGCCCGCGGAGCAGGACAAGGCCGGGGGGCCTAGCGGCTGGACGCTGCAACAAGGCTTCTATGTCTACCGTAACAAGCGCTTACTGATGGCTGGAGGCTGGCTGGGACTTGGTGACAAAGGCCGTCCTTGGGTTCGAGATGAGCCTCATCGGCTCGCTCGTATCCGTCTCGACATCCCCAACAGCGTTGATAGCGATTGGAAGATCAACGTCCTGAAGTCCAACGCGAATCCACCCGTTCGCCTGCGCGATCAGCTTCGTCGGCTGGCTACGGAGACGAGGGAGAATGCCCGAAAGGTTTTTGCCCACCGTGGACATCTTTCATCAGCCTCCGGCGGCCGCTCCGACGGGGTAAAGGACGCCTGGCAAGTCAGGCGTTCCGCGAACGGCACATCGTATCGCATTGCACGGGACAACGATCTGATCGCCGCGATCCTTGATCGCGCCGGTCCGCTCAGGTCCAACATCGTGGCGATGCTTCGACTGATCGAGGAAACAGTGCCGGTCCAGCGAATTTGGTTGGATACGGCTGATGACAAGGAGACGCCGCGGACAGGCTTCGCGGAGGCTCCGACAGATGAGGTCAGAGAAACCCTTGTCTGCATGTTCGACGCCTTGGTCCGCTACAGTGGGCTAAGCGAAGAAGCTGCACGGCAGCGACTTCGTCGAAGCACGGGCTTCGAGCGCTTTCCGGAGCTCATTTCATCACTCACACTTACGGATATTGCATGAACCAGAGGGCATTCGATTCCATCCTCTCGATGGCTCAGAACATGTTGCGCAGAGCTTCCGAGCGAGAGCAATCGGCCATAACACCAGACATGATCGAGCGGGAGTTGAAGAAGCTGGAGCTCGTGGCAGGTGAGGACTTCCAAGAGATCGATCGCGACGCCCTCGTGGAGGAGCTGATCCGTCGATCCAGCCGCACGGTCGGCGAAAACGCCACGTTGTCGAGTGGCGAGGACCATGTGCCTTGGCTAACATCTGACCGCAAGAAGGGCTGGTCGTATTGGCGGCGCTATTCGGAGTACATGGAGAGCCGGATACCTTGGGCGGCGCTCGATGCACTGGATGTCGCCACCGATGAGGTTCTCGGCCAGCTCGAGGACCCCCAACGCGAAGGTGCTTGGGATCGTCGAGGTCTTGTGGTTGGCCATGTCCAATCCGGGAAGACCGGGAACTATACCGGTTTGATCTGCAAGGCGGCCGATGCTGGTTACAAAATTATCATCGTGCTTGCCGGTCTGCACAATAACCTGAGGTCGCAGACTCAGATCCGGCTCGACGAGGGCTTCCTCGGGTTCGCGACAATCTCGGATGGCGACGAGCTACCAGCTGTGGGAGTTGGTTTGATCGATGCTGACAGCTCGATCCGTCCCAATGCTGCTACCAACCGAAGCGACAGCGGCGACTTCAATACGCAACTGGCGGCCAGGATGAATGTCAGCCCGGAGCAGCGCCCGTGGCTCTTCGTCATCAAGAAGAACAAGACTGTCCTCGAACGTCTGCTTCACTGGATCAGGAACCGGGTCGCCAACCACACCGATCCTGTGACTGGTCGCAAACTGGTTACGAACCTACCGCTGCTGGTGATCGACGACGAATCCGATCATGGATCCGTAGACACGGGTGAGGACGTGGTCGACGAGTTCGGCAACCCGGATGTCGAACATCAGCCGACGACGATAAACCGACTAATACGGTCTGTTCTGCATCACTTCTCACGCAAGGCTTACGTCGGGTACACCGCTACACCGTTCGCAAACATCTTCATCCATGATCGCGGCGAAACGGATGAGCATGGGCCGGACCTTTTTCCGGCTGCCTTCATCACCAATCTCGCTGCCCCATCCAACTATGTTGGCCCCGGAAGAGTCTTCGGCTCCGCATCCAGCACGCCGGAGAATCTGCCTCTGATTCGCCCCCTCAAGGCCGAAGAATTCCTTCCGTGGATGCCGCAAAAGCACAAAAGCCACTGGCGCCCTAAATGGAACGGCCAGGAGCGGATACCCGATTCGTTAGCGGAGGCAGTTCGCTCATTTGTCTACGCCTGTGCCGTTCGCAAGCTGCGAGGTCAGGGAGCAAAGCACTCCTCCATGCTGATCCATGTCAGCCGATTTACCGCTATCCAGGCGACGGTCGTGAACCAAGTCGCCTCATACGTGCAGGATCTAAAGGGACGCTACTCTCGCTCCATCGATCTGGCCTCGCTCGAAGACCAAATGCGTCGTGAGTATATGGAGGTGTTCCTCCCGGGGATGATCGCCATACGAACCGTTCTGGTGGAAGGCGAAATTCTGAAGGATTTCGGCTGGGATGAGGTTCGGTCAATCCTGCCGGATGTCATCTCCGATATACGTGTTCGGGAGATAAATGGAACGGCTAAGGACGCGCTCGACTACACAGACAATGAGGCAACCGGCCTCAAGGTGATTGCAGTCGGCGGTGATAAGCTGGCTCGCGGCCTCACCCTCGAAGGTCTTTGCACGAGCTATTTTCTGCGGACCGCTAGGATGTATGATACCCTAATGCAGATGGGTCGCTGGTTTGGTTATCGCGACGGTTACTTGGACGTCTGCCGACTATACACCTCCCGCGAGATGATCGAGTGGTTTGGACATATTGCGGATGCGGCTGAGGAACTGCGGCAGGAGTTCGACAACATGGTCGCGGCCGGTTCGACGCCGAAACAGTTCGGCCTGCGGGTTCGCTCGCATTCGGTCCTCACCATCACTTCGCGCGCAAAGATGCGAAACGCGAAGGCCATGCAGCTCACGTACGCTGGCGACCTGCTCCAGACGATCGTCTTCCCGAACACCAAGCCCGAGGTCAAAGCGAATTTCGATGCGACCGAGCGTTTCCTTGCGAGACTCGGCGCTCCGATCGAACTGGACCAGCAGGCCTACAAGCCTGAGGGCCAACGGTGGCACGGTTATCTTTGGCGAGATGCAAAGTCACTGGAAGTGATCACCTTCCTCCGGCAGTATCAGACGCATAGTGCCAGCTTCCGCATCATGAGCCCTCTCATCGCCGACTTTATTGAGGAGATGAACAAGGACGGCGAGTTGATCCGATGGACCGTTGCCTTGATCGGCAAGGAGGGCGACGCGGCCAATAAGATCGCCGGGCACCCCATCACGATGCTGGATCGCAAGAGAACTGTCGACCATCAGGATCGATACTCGATTAAGGTATTGATCTCACCGCGCGACCAAGCCATCGACCTCTCCGAGGCCCAATGGAATGCGGCCTTGGCTCGAAGTCTGGAGACTTGGCGCAAGGGGGACGCCGAACGGAACGAGGGGAAAGAGCCACCCAAGGAGCCAAGAGGGCCCGAGATTCGTCGCGTGTTAGGCGACGGATATCCTGAGATGGGCGTGCAACCGCGGAGAGACCGCGGGTTGCTAATGTTGTATCTCCTGGATCCAGAAGTATCTGGCGTGGACGCGCTGAAGGGTGCCGCACCCGTGGTAGGTTGGGCGCTCAGTTTCCCCTCCAGCGTATCGGAGCGGCGAGTGTCGAACTCTAAATACGTGGGGAATAGCGTTCTTTGGGGGGAATTGAATGCCTGGGTGGACTGAGGAAGGACTTGCCAAATCGTGGCGAGCGTTAGGGAGACAGGAGTCGAACGAAGACTGGCGGTTCGTCCACCTTACATCGCTCGGGGATGTGTCAATCGAAGCGGGTTGCCATTTTCCTGCGGGCCGGGAAGCGCTGATCGTGGCTTTTCCAAGGGCTTGGGCGATCAACTCGGCTCGCCTCCCGGAAGGCGGCGGTTTCGACGTGGTGCTAGTCACAGATTGGGCCGCTTTTGCTGGCCGCACGGTAATTGCTCTGGTTCGCCGTGCGGAAGGGGCACCGGACATTTTTGCGGCAATGGTCGTCAATGTTTTGCGCGCGCTCGAAAGCGTCGCTGGCGGCAACGCCCAGACCGTGGTGGACGCATTCATCGACAGAGTGACCGAATGGCAGGCATTCATGGCACGTCGTCACCGTCCGCTCTCACCGGAGGCTCAGGTCGGTTTGATGGGCGAGCTCTGGATGCTGAATAGGCTACTCGATTCCTCGTTGGGACAAGACGCCCTGCATTGTTGGCAGGGGCCGATGCGTGCGGCGCAGGACTTCCACATCCGTGGCGGCGCGCTCGAGATCAAGAGCACTGCGGGCGGTGCTGGCTTTCTGGCCCGCATCAATAGCATCGAGCAACTCGATACGGACAGGAGGCCGCTCGTTTTGGGTGCTCTACGGTTCGAGGAACGCGATGATGGCCACTCGCTTGTGGATGTGGTTGCGCGGCTCAGAGATCGCCTAATGGAAACTGGTCATCGCCGGACCTTTGACGCTCTGCTCTTGATCGTTGGCTATCTTGACGAGCATGCGCAGCACTACGGGCGAGTATTGGCCTTGAAAGAAGTCGGAGCCTTCTTGGCAACCGATGAAATGCCTAGACTGCGAAGAGCCCATCTTCCCGCTGCAATCAGGTCCGCGGCCTATGTGCTCGACCTCGATGCATTGAACGTGCCCGCGCTGGCGTTTTCTGATGTTCTCAACGTTTTTGAATTGAGCTGAAATTGAGCCTAGACGATTTCCATCGAAACTACCGATCCGACATCCTTGCGACCGTCGCAGAGCGCGTTGCTTCGGACGAGGGGGCGTTCCCATCCGAGGAACTGGTCTTCGCCGAGATGGTGATGGACCACATCTCTCAGGTGGGCATCAGTGAAAGCCCAACGATTTGTCACTGGAATGGAACAGTTGGCAACTCAAAGCTCAGGATCACGGGGTTCGCTCTGTCCTCGGACGAGACGGCTTTGGATCTTTTCGTCACCCACTATTTTGGAACGGATGTGCTGAACGAACTCAAGGATGCTGAGGCCGCGACCACTGCGGGCGAAGGCGTCAAGTTCCTGCTCAGAGCTGCGGGCGGTAACCTTGAAGCCAAGATCGATCCGACGCACCCTGTCAGGAACTTGGTGACGACCATCAGCAGCCACTGGCATAGTCTCGACCGCCTGCGGGTGTTCGTGTTGACAGACGGCGTCACCAAGAACAAGCGGTTTGCGAGCAAGGAAGTGCAAGGCAAGATGGTATCCATCGAGGCGATGGATATTGAACGCCTTTTCCGGCACACCGACGGAAAGCCGCGTGATGAGTTGGCGCTGAGCCTTGTCCAATCGATCGGTCGTGCGCTGCCATGCGTTCACGTGCCTGACCCAGATGCCGACTACGAATACGTGCTGACCGCGATCCCAGGCATCGTTATCCGCGACCTCTACCTCAAATTCGGGTCGCAGTTGCTAGAGGCAAACATACGAACGTTCCTCGGGGCGAAGAAGACCGTGAACAAGGGCATCATAGAGACCCTGCGAACGGAGCCGGAGCACTTCTTGGCGTTCAACAATGGCCTTGTGCTTGTCTGCGACGAAGCGGATTTTGAGAAGACCGAGGATGGCGGTAGTGGGCTGTCATTTCTGAAGGGCCTGCAGATCGTAAACGGGGGTCAGACCACGTCCTCGATCTATTTCGCATCCCGTGACGACAAAACCCTCGATCTCAGCCACGTTATGATCCCAGCGAAGATCATCATTCTCAAAGGCAGCAACGACGACGCGCGTGAGAAGCTAATCAGCAACGTCTCGAAGTTTGCCAATAGCCAGAATGCCGTCAAGCTCTCTGACCTGTCTGCCAATCGTCCCTTCCATGTTCAGCTCGAAAAACTGGCTAACGACACGTGGTGCCCGGACGGCTCCACGCGTTGGTTCTATGAGCGGGCCGCAGGCGCGTACAATGTAATGCTACTGCGCGACGGCACTACTCCGGCTAAGCGGAAAAAGCTGCAAGAAATTGTTGCCCCTAAGCGCAAGCTCAGCAAGACCGACGTCGCGAAGTTTCATGAGGCTTGGCGCGGCAAACCCTCACAGGTCGCAGCAGCCGGCGAGAAGAATTTCGCTGCTTTCATGTCTGCGCTGGATGAAAATCCGTCCTTGGTACCGAACCCGCTTGATGCCAAATGGTACAAGGGACTGATCGCTAAGGTCATCCTGTACAAGGCAGTGGAGCAAATCATTAAGACGAAGGAAGCCAAGGAGATCTTTCGGCAAGGCTGGGTCAATATCGCAACCTATGTGCTTTCCGTGGTCGGCGACCGACTGGGCGACCGGTTAGACTTGGAGCAAATCTGGCTGCAGCAAAGTGTCTCCAAAGCCTTCCGCGAACTGCTCTGGGACTGGGCCGTTACGATCAATGCGGAATTTGCCAAGATTGCCCCAGGACAGCAAATATCCGAGGTAGCAAAGCGATCCACCGTCTGGGATCAAATCAGCAAGGCGAAGTTTGCCGATCCCAGCAAAGGCATCCCAGAACTGCGCGAGCGGGAGACCGCCTGAAGCTAGACGGCAAGCATGTCTTCGCGCGCAGGGCGCGCCATCGGCGCACCCGTGTCGAGTGCGCGATAGATCAATTTTGCTATTTGCCGGGCAAGAAATGGCGGCACAGCATTGCCCACTTGGACATATTGTTGTGTCCTGTTGCCCATGAACAGATAATCGTCCGGGAAAGTCTGCAAGCGTGCAGCTTCCCGTACGGTCAGGCTGCGGCACTGCAGCGGGTCCGGGTGGATGAAGTAATGCCCGTCCTTAGAAATATGGCTGGTGACCGTGGTCGATGGTTCGCAGGCGATCTGGACGCGGAAGCGGTCGGAGAATACCCCCGTGTGCCAGTTCTTGTGGTTAGGCACCAAGCTGACTGGGAATTCCTCGGCCTTGGGGCTTGTGCCGTTCAGCTGGCCATAGGCCGCGGCAAAGAGATATCGCCCCAAATCGGATCGCATATGTCCGCGGGTTTCGTGCTGAGCGAGAGCAAGGAGCTCAGGTCGCTCGATCCATCGAGAGAGGTCGTCGTTGGACTGGCCGTAACCGACTGGCAGGATCTTTGCCGAGCGCCTAATGGACCTGTTACCCGGCAGCCTTCCCGCGACTTCGCCAAGCAATCGGCCTAGATCCGTTGAGCCGCCGATGCTGTCTGAGATGGACGAGGCGGCGGCTATGATGGTGGATAGCCAAGTCTGGACGTCGTCTCCACGGCTAAGTCCACTGCGCAGCGCCGGCAGGTTGCCGATTGCATCGTTTACTGCACGGGGTCTGGCCACAGGAATGGCGGCATCCGCGGCCCCGGAAATCAGGTCGGACCGCACGCCAACGACGATCACTCGGTGACGCTTCTGCGGCACTCCGAAAGTTTCCGCTCTCACGATGAAGTCGGCCGGCCGGCTCGCTTGTTCCAGACGGGCAACGCCATCGTTCACCCGAATCGCCTTGAGTTCGTAGTGAGCCGTCCCATGCCCACCAAGCGACGAGAGGTCCTCCATAAGCATCTCGAACACCAATCGGCTCTCCACCTTGGAAGAGAGCATCCCTTTGACATTTTCCATGATGAAGACCGCGGGCCGCAGGCGATCCAACACTCGGATGTATTCTCGAAACAGATAGTGGCGGGCGTCCTCCTCAGGGACATAATTCGCCTTTCCTCTAGATCGAGAGCGGCCAACAAGGGAGTATGCTTGGCAAGGTGGACCACCAATCAGAATGGTATCGTCGAAGTCGCGACGCAGATTTCTAATTGTTCTGTCAATCGCGACGGTCGCCTCGTCAGTGCCAAGTTCGAGACGACGAGCTTCTTTGGTTGCCTTCTTGAACGCGGTTGGATCGACCTCTTCCCAGTCGGGTTCATTTGCTGAGCCGGCGTGGAATTCAATGAACTCACCAGGCAGTCGGCCATGTTGGGAACGGAACTCACGAAGGAATGCACGCAAGCTCAAGGTGCGATGGGCCGAACCCTCCTTTTCGACGGAAATGCCTATTTGAAACGGAGAACGTCCGGCTTCCTCGTAGGAAGCAAAGCCTTCACCAAGGCCGCCAGGGCCAGCGAACAAGTCGACGATTCCAAAATTACGCGCCAAAATCGATTCTCAATTAGATTGACTGGGACATATATCACTTGTTCGGTTCTAAACCAGGTGGCGTGTGATCGACATAGTGGACAAGGCGACCAGATCCCGGATGATGTCGGGGATCAGGGGAAGCAACACCAAGCCGGAGAAGGCGCTTCGAGCGGCCCTACACTCACGAGGCCTCCGATATCGGCTCCACGCGAATAGCTTGATTGGTCGACCCGATCTGCTATTCCCGAAGTTTCATGCTGCCGTGTTCGTCCACGGATGCTTTTGGCATCGGCATCAGGGGTGCCGCTACGCCACAACGCCCTCGACCAGGCGCGAATTCTGGGAGCAAAAATTTGCGGGTAATGTTGCACGCGACGAGCATGTTGTGCAGGGACTGCTCGACGCCGGTTGGCGGGTAGCCACCGTCTGGGAGTGTGCCTTACGGACGCGACCCCAAGTTGTGATAGCAGCGGATCAACTTTGCGGCTGGTTGGGATCGCACGATCCGTGGCTGGAGGTAGGCTAAACCAGCGTCAGGTTCAACGAATCCCAGCGACTACCCGTTGTCCAATTGGGGGTAGGTTTAGCCAAGCACTCTGCGTACGGCAAACCTGAACCCCGTGGCCCTGCCCCGCCCCCCCAGTCCAATTGGGGGTGGGGGGGTAACCCAAGCAAGCTGCTTGCGGTGGGGTCGCCCTACTTTCTGCCGTGCAAGGGTTCCGCGTATTCGCCGACAAGCCTAGGCTCCCGGCGCTTCCATATCGCTTCCGGCTGCGTTGGCGTTGGAAGCGAGACCAAATCCGGCGCTTAAAAGCACAGCAAAATCAGAAGTTTATTGGCGCGCCCGAAGAGATTCGAACTCCTGACCCCCAGATTCGTAGTCTGGTGCTCTATCCAGCTGAGCTACGGGCGCGCAACAGGCCATGCTTTGCATAGCCCCACGATCCGGTCCTGGCGACCGGCCGCGACGAGACGTGTTCCCTAACGACTGAATTTCCGAAAAGCAAGCCGATCCGGCAAAAGTTTTGTCGCAGGCGCTTTTGCCAGCGCAGATCGAGGTGTGTTGAGATTCAGCTCAGGCCGAGTCGAAAATGGCTGATGCCGAGAACCGGAGCGGAGCGTACTTTTGGTACGTGAGCGCCGGAAGCGCAGGTATCGGCCATTTGCAGGCCGGCCTCAGCTGAATATCGACACACCTCAGGCGGGGCGGCGCAGGCCGTTGCGGGCCTGGTCGAGGCGGACCGGCTGGTCGGGGATGGTGACGGCGAAGGTGGTGCGGCCGCCGATCGATTCGACCAGCTCCACCGTGCCGCCATGGGCGCGGATCAGTTCGTGGGCGATGGCCAGGCCAAGGCCGGTGCCGCCGCTGCGGGCCGAGCCGCGAAACGCCGCGAACAGGTTCTCGCGCGCCTTGGGCGGCAGGCCGGGGCCGGTGTCAGTAACGATGATGCGGCTGACGCTGCCCATGCGCTCGGCCGACACGGCGAGCCGGCGCACCAGCGCGCTCTCGGAGTCGGCTGCCATCGCCTGCACCGCGTTGCGGCACAGATTGGTGAGCACGCGAAACAGCTGGTCGGAATCGGCATCGACCTCGAAAGCGAGCTCGACGGCGTTGACGAATTCGATGCCGTCCTCGATGTCGAGCAGGCCGTGGACGTCGTCGACCAGCTGGCGCAGCCGCAGGCGGCGGCGCGAGGGCGCCGGCTCCTGGGTGCGGCCATAGGCCAGCACGCCTTCGGAATAGGACACGGCGCGGTCGAGCGCGCGCAACAGCTTTGGCGCGAAGGCCTGCACGGTAGGGTCCTTGACCAGGCGCAGGCGGTCCGACATCAGCTGCGCCGAGGCCAGGATGTTGCGCATGTCGTGGTTGATCTTGGAGACCGCGAGGCCGAGATCGGCAAGATGCTTCTGCTCCGACAGCATCTTTTGCAGCCGTTCCTGCATCTGCGACAGTTCACGTTCGGCAACGCCGATCTCGTCGGCGCGGGCGGCCGGATGGATGATGCGCCCGGGATCGTCGGGCGCTTCGGAGAAGGACAGCATCGAGCGCGTCATGGTGCGGATCGGGCCGATCATGATCAGGTCGATCGCGGCATAGACCAGCATGGCGGTGAACAGCGAGATCAGCAGCGAGACGAAAGCGACATTGCGCGAATAGCGCAGCATGGCGTTGCGCAAGGAATAGTCGGGCATGATCAGCTCGAATTCCTTGTCGCTTTCGCCGACCGGGCCAAAGACCCTCAGCATACGCTTGCCGCCGAAGAACAGCGTGTCGAGCGCCCCGGTCATGCCCTTGATCATGCCGACATTGGCGATGTCGATATGCTCGTCGACCTGCGGCGGCATTTCGGCCACTACCAGGAGGCGCGAGACGCCGCCGTCGCGCACCGCGATCGCCTTGGCGCCGATCGCCATCAGCACGTCGTTCTGGGCGGTGCGGGAGAGCGAATTGGGCTCGCCCTGCACCAGCACGATCGACACGGCGGCGGCGGTGCTGAGCCTCTCCTTCAGCCAGGCCAGGCGGTAGCTGGCGATCCATGGCAGGAAAATGAGGACTTCGGCCAAGAGCACGAAGACAATGGTGAGCAAAAGCAGTTTTGTGGACAGGCCGCGTGCCAAGGGCACCGAACGGCTCGGAACCAGGCGAGCGGAGTCTGGGCTGGCGTCGGTCTTCGCCGGGCCGGTCCCTTCATCCGCTGAGGCAAGTTCGCTCATTAGGGCCTGTCTTCACAAACGCTTGATCGGTTGAGATTAGGCGATTGCGGCTTTTTTGCCAATTTCATCCTTCGTTGGACGATGGTACCAGCAATAAAACCGCATCGAACTGGTCGTTCGCGCGGCGACGGACTGTCGTTCGCGCTAGGACGAACTGCTCGTTCGTGCCGCGACGAACTCATAGTTCGCGCCGGATTGACTCCCAAAACCCTTCTTTCTATAAGCCGCTCACGCTCGGGCCATTCGTCCCGGCGCGGTTTCGATCGCGCCAATACCGGCCCGGCAAAGCTCCTGTTACACAGTGACAGAATCAAGAAGGGCCGCACCCCGCGGTATTAAAACAAATGAAGCGTACCTACCAACCGTCCAAACTCGTCCGCAAGCGCCGGCACGGTTTTCGTGCTCGCATGGCCACCAAGGGTGGTCGCGGCGTCGTCGCAGCTCGCCGCAACCGCGGCCGCAAGCGGCTCAGCGCCTGAACGGAAGACGAGATCGTTGCCCGCAACCGGCAAGCCAGTGGGACCAAACCCCAAGCGGCTTCTGAAACGTGCGGAATTCCTGGCCGTCCGCCGCGGCGAAAAGCGGCGCGGGCGGCTTTTTCTCGTTGAAGTTCTCGACCGCAATGACGGTCTGTCGCCGCGCGTCGGCTTCACCGTCACCAAGAAAGTCGGCAATGCAGTCGTGCGCAACCGCATCAGGCGGCGACTGAAAGAAGCCGTGCGCACCCATGCCGCAAGTGACATGGCGCCCGGCAATGACTATGTCATCGTCGGGCGTGAAGACGTGCTTACCATTCCGTTCGGCCAGTTGAAGGCCGAGCTCTCCCGCCGTCTCAGCGGAACACGATAGGCCAAGGGCTTTCGATGGAAAACAACCGGAACTTCTACATCACCATCGTCTTGTCGGTGCTGATCCTTGGGCTGTGGCAATATTTCTACGTGCTGCCGCGCAGCGAGCGGCAAGCCGAAGCCACGCGCATCGAAGAGCAACGGGCGGCGGAGCAGAAGAAGGCGGCCGAGGCCGCAAATCCCGGCGGCACGACGGCACCCGCGGCGCCCGGCGCCATTCCGAACGCGCCCGGCACCTACGTCACGACGCCGGAAGGCCGTGCACAGGAAGTCGCCAAGACTGCCCGCGTCAAGATCGACACGCCGAGCCTGTCGGGCTCGATCAACCTGACCGGCGGCCGCCTCGACGACCTCAAGCTCAAGCACTACACCGAGACGGTCGACAAGACCTCGCCGCAGATCCAGCTGCTCAACCCGCAGGCGCTACCCACCGGCTACTATGCCGAGATCGGCTTTGTCGGCAGCGACACGACCGGCGCGGTGCCAGGTCCGGAAACCGTCTGGAGCGTCGACGGCAATGCGACGCTGACGCCGGCGACGCCGGTGACGCTGACCTTCACCAACGACACGGGCCTGACCTTCAAGCGCACGATCTCCGTCGACGGCGACTATATGTTCACCGTTTCCGACGCGGTTCAGAATTCGGGCTCGGCTCCTGTCACGCTGTCGAATTACGGCCGCGTCATCCGCTTCGACAAGCCGGCGGTTGCCAGCTCCTATGTGCTGCATGAAGGCCTGATCGGCGTCACCGGCACGGAAGGCCTGCAGGAGCACAAATACGCCGACATCGAGAAGAACAAGCTCTATACGCCGAGCAAGTCGACCGATGGCTGGCTTGGCATTACCGACAAATACTGGGCGGTCACCCTGGTGCCGACCGAGAAGCAGCCGTTCCAGCCGCACTATGCCTATTACGACAATGGCCGCCCGCGCTACCAGTCGGACTTCCTCACCGACCCGATCACCATTGCCGCCGGCCAGTCGGCGACGGTGGAAACCGAGATTTTTGCCGGCGCCAAGGAAGTCAACAAGATCAACGCCTACGCCCAGGACCGCCAGATCAGGCTGTTCGACCGGCTGATCGATTGGGGATGGTTCATCTGGATCACCAAGCCGATGTTCTACCTGATCGACACGCTGTACAAATTCTTCGGCAATTTCGGCCTGGCCATCCTGGCCACGACGGTCGTCGTCAAAACCATCTTTTTCCCGCTCGCCAACAAATCTTACGCGTCGATGGCGAACATGAAGAAGGTGCAGCCCAAGATGCTCGAGATCCGCGAGAAATACGCGGACGACAAGATGAAGCAGCAACAGGCGATGATGGAGTTGTACAAGACAGAGAAGATCAATCCGCTCGCCGGCTGTTGGCCGGTGGCGCTGCAGATCCCGGTGTTCTTCTCGCTCTACAAGGTGCTCTACATCACCATCGAGATGCGGCACGCGCCGTTCTTCGGCTGGATCCAGGATCTGGCCGCGCCGGATCCGACCTCGATCTTCAACCTGTTCGGCCTGCTGCCCTTCGCGCCGCCGGCATTCCTGCCGCATATGGGCGCTTGGGCGGTGGTCATGGGCATCACCATGTTCCTGCAGATGCGCATGAACCCGACGCCGCCGGACCCGACGCAGGCGCAGATCTTCACCTGGATGCCGGTGATTTTCACCTTCATGATGGGCAGCTTCCCGGCCGGCCTCGTCATTTACTGGGCCTGGAACAACACGCTGTCGATCCTGCAGCAGGGCGTGATCATGAAGCGCCAGGGCGCCAAGATCGAGTTGTGGGACAATCTGGCGGCGCTGTTTCGAAAGAAACCATCGCCGGCGGAATAGAAGGCACCCTTATGCAATCAAGAAGCCCCGGCCAGTTCACTGTCCGGGGCTTTGTTCAACGGAGCATAGGGGCAGCTTCCTGCTGCCGCCCGGGGCCGCAAATGTCCAAGTCTATCAGGGCGGTGGTTTTGACCGGTCGATGTCCGATCCGATCGTCATCTGCCGCAGCACGAAGTGACCGTCAAAGCCCGGCAGGGCTCGCTCACCGGGAGATTGGTGCTATAGGGCGGATCACGCTATTTTGAACGGCGCCTGCTGATATCGCCTGCGCCCGGCTGCCACTTCTCGATGGACCTCGCCATGGACGGACCCAACCCTGACATCAAGCATCCGATCCCGATGCACACCCGGGTCGGCTTCCTGAAGCCGCTGGTCACGGCGCCGAATATCGAGATCGGCGACTTCACCTATTATGACGATCCGGACGGACCGGACAAATTCGCCGAGCGATGCGTGCTGCATCATTACCCGTTCATCGGCGACAAGCTCATCATCGGCAAGTTTTGCGCCATCGCCGAGGGCGCGCGCTTCATCATGAACGGCGCCAACCATGCGATGTCCGGCTTCTCGACCTATCCGTTCAACATTTTCGGCCATGGCTGGGAGCACGGCTTCGATCCGAAAACGTGGTCTCAGGAAGTGCGCGGCGACACGATGGTCGGCAATGATGTATGGATCGGCATGGATGCGGTGATCATGCCCGGCGTGTCGATCGGCCATGGCGCCATCGTGGCGGCGAAATCGGTGGTGACGCATGACGTGCCGGCCTATGCGATCGTCGCCGGCAATGCGGCAAAGGTGGTGAAGATGCGCTTCGACGACAGGACCGTGCGGCGACTGCTTTCCGTGGCGTGGTGGAATTGGCCGGTGGACAAGATCGGCCGCAACCTCAATGCCATCAGGGGCGCCGATATTTCCAGGCTGGAGGCAGCGGTTTGAACGCGTTGGGCAACATCGGCGTCGAGCTTTTCACCAAGGGGTGGATCTTCATCCGCGGCGTGCCGGCGATGAAATTCCTGCCGCCGGAAGGGCCGCCGGAAATCGCCTTTGCCGGCCGCTCCAATGTCGGCAAGTCGTCGCTGATCAATGCGCTGGTCGGCCATAACGGGCTGGCGCGCACCTCCAACACGCCGGGGCGCACACAGGAGCTCAACTATTTCGTGCCGGGCGGGTTTTCTGGCGAAGGCACCGACCTGCCGCCAATGGCGCTGGTCGACATGCCGGGCTACGGCTATGCCAGCGCGCCGAAGGAAAAGGTCGACGACTGGACCAAGCTGGTCTTCGACTATCTCAAGGGCCGGGTGACGCTGAAGCGGGTCTATGTGCTGATCGATGCCCGCCACGGCATCAAGGCCAAGGACGACGAGGTGCTGTCGCTGCTCGACAAGGCGGCGGTGTCCTACCAGATCGTGCTGACCAAGACCGACAAGATCAAGGCGGCGGGCGTGCCGAGGCTGATCGAGGAGACGCTGCTGAAAATCAAGAAGCGGCCGGCGGCGTTTCCGTTCGTACTCGCCACATCATCGGAAAAGGGCGAGGGTCTCGAGGAATTACGCGCGGCGATCGTGCTGGCCGCCAATGGCGGCTGAGCGAGCCAGCTAGGCCTTGGCCTTCGCCTCCAGGGCGATCAGCTGGTGGCTTTCTTCCTCGGCAAGCTTTTCGGTGCCGTAGAACTTCAGGAACATGCCGACGCCCGACCGCACGATGTGTTCGATTTCATCCTGGCTCGGCGCCTTGGTGCGGTAGGCGAAGATGCACTGGCGGAACAGGCCGGCCAGGCACAGTTCGGTGAACTGATAGGCGGCAAGGTCGACATCGTCGATCTTGAGCAGTCCGCGGTCGATGGCGGCATTGAGGAAGTCGACCACCTTGTCGTGACCGCGTTTGGGGCCGCGCTCGTAAAACCGGGCGCCCATGTCGGGTATCCTGTCGGACGCGCCGATGACCGTCCGCTGCGCCTGGATGACCTTGGCCGAGGTGATCTTCATCGACAGCACCTTGCCGAACTTCACCAGCGTCTGGCGTAGATCGTCGGCGCGGTCGAGCATGTCGTACATGTTCTTGAAGATGGTGCCGCGCTCTTCCTCGATCAGCGCCTCGAACAGCTCTTCCTTGTTGGCGAAGTAGACATAGATCGTTCCCTTCGAGACGCCGGCCTCGCGGGTGATGTCGTTCATCGACGCCGCTTCGAAGCCTTTGTCGATGAAGACGCGACGGGCGCCCTCGATGATCTGGCTGCGCTTGACCGGATCCTGGCCCGCCGCCGGGCGGCCGCGACGCGCGCTGTCCAGCACATCGCACGAAACATTCTCGGCGTCGGCTAACGTGTCGGCCATAAAAGTCACACCTCGCAAAAATAATTCGAACCGACTGGTTCGATTGCCCTTGATATGGGCCCACTTTAACGCTATGTCAACGCTCACATCGAACCGAACGGTTCAGTATAACACGATTTGCTCATATAGCGACAGTAGCGAGATATCATGTCCTCGAACACCCCAACCACAACCGCCGAAGTCCGGCCCTTCCCCACCGCCAAGGTCTCGCCGGTCATCGAAGCTCCGGAAGCGCCCCCCAAGCCTGCCGCCGAAGTTCTGGCCGAGACCCCCGCGAAGAAGAAGCGCTCGGCGCGCTCACTGATGTTGCCGATTGTCGGGCTCGCGCTGCTGAGCGCCGGCGCCTGGTATGGCTATAACTACTGGACCGACGGCCGGTTCCTGATCTCGACCGACGACGCCTATGTCCAGGCCGACATGTCATTCGTTTCGCCGAAGATTTCCGGCTATGTCGACAAGGTCGAGGTCTCGGAGAACCAGCAAGTCAAGGCCGGCGACCCGCTGCTGACCATCGATGACGGCGACTACAAGATTGCCGTCGCCCAGGCAGAGGCCCAGATCGCCACCCTGACCAAGACGCTCGACCGCATCGACGCGCAGACCAAGGCGGCACAGGCCTCGCTGCAGCAGGCGCAGGCGCAGAAGGTCGCCGACCAGGCAGCCGCCGACAACGCCGCCCGTGCCCAGCAGCGCGCCGCGCAACTGGTCAAGACCCATGTCGGCACGCAGGCGCAGCTCGACGATGCCCAGACCGCTCTCGACCAGGCCAATGCAGCCCTTGTCGGCGCCGACGCGCAGATCGCCGCCGCGCAGGCCAATATCGGCGTGTTCGAGGCGCAGCGCGCCGAATCCGCCAGCACGCTGGCCTCGCTGCAGCTGAGCCGCGACAAGGCAGCGCGTGATCTGTCCTTCACCGTGCTCAAGGCGCCGTATGACGGCGTCGTCGGCAATCGCTCGGTCGAGCAGGGCGACCTCGTCAGCCCCGGCCAGAAGCTCGCCGTCGTGGTGCCGATGGACAAGCTCTATATCGTTGCCAATTTCAAAGAGACGCAGCTGGCCAAGCTGGTGCCCGGCGAGAAAGTGCGGGTCTCGGTCGACGCCACGGATGGCCATGATTTCGAAGGCACGGTGTCGTCGCTGGCACCGGCTTCGGGCGCGGTGTTCTCGTTGCTGCCGCCGGAAAATGCCACCGGCAACTTCACCAAGGTGGTGCAGCGCGTCCCGGTTCGCATCGAGGTGCCGGCCGATGTGCTGAAGGCGGGCAGGCTGCGCGCCGGCCTCAGCGTCGTCGTCGCCGTCGACAGCCGCACGGCTCCGGCCGCGGCGAACTGAGCGGCCGCCAGGAGACAACGCCATGGCAACCGCAACCATCACCGCTGGAGCCGTGCCGGCACCTGCCATGCCGGCGGTGCCGACCACCATCTCGACGCGCCGCCTCATCGCCTTCCTGGCGATGGTATTCGGCATGTTCATGGCGATCCTCGACATCCAGATCGTCTCGGCCTCGCTGGCCGAGATACAGGCCGGCCTGAGCGCCAGTTCCGATGAAATCCCGTGGGTGCAGACCGCCTATCTGATCGCCGAAGTGGTGATGATCCCGCTGTCGGGCTTCCTCAGCCGGATGCTGTCGACGCGCGTGCTGTTTGCAGGCGCCGCGGCCGGCTTCACGGCGGCCAGCGCGCTGGCCGCGACCGCCACCAACATCGACCAGATGATCGTCTACCGCGCCATCCAGGGCTTTATCGGCGGCGGCATGATCCCGAGCGTCTTCGCCGCTGCCTTCACCATCTTCCCGCCATCGCGCCGCGCCATGGTGTCGCCGATGATCGGCCTGGTGGCGACGCTCGCGCCGACCATCGGCCCGACGGTCGGCGGCTATATCAGCCATGCCTTGTCGTGGCACTGGCTGTTCCTGATCAATGTCGTGCCGGGTGTTCTGGTGACAGCCGCGACCTGGTCGCTGATCGACTTCGACAAGCCCAATCTCGGCCTGTTCAGCAAGTTCGACTGGTGGGGCCTTGCCGGCATGGCGGCTTTCCTCGGCTGTATGGAATATGTGCTCGAGGAAGGTCCCAACCATGACTGGCTGCAGGAACAGGCCGTGTTCATCTGCGCCATCATCATGGTGGTCGGTGCGGTGCTGTTCTTCTGGCGCGCCTTCACCGCCGAGGAACCGATCGTCGATCTCAGGGCCTTCACCAATGTCAACTTTGCGTTCGGCTCGCTGTTCTCCTTCGTCATCGGCATCGGCCTCTACGGCCTGACCTATCTCTATCCGGTGTTCCTCGGGCGCATCCGCGGCTACGACTCGCTGATGATCGGCGAGGCGCTGTTCGTCAGCGGCCTGGCGATGTTCGTCACCGCGCCGATTTCCGGCATCCTGTCGAGCAAGATGGATTTGCGCGTCATGATGATGATCGGGCTGCTCGGCTTTGCCGCCGGCACCTGGTGGATGACGCATCTGACGGCAGACTGGGATTTCTATGAGCTGCTCATCCCGCAGATCCTGCGCGGCTGTTCGATGATGCTGTGCATGGTGCCGATCAACAACATCGCGCTCGGCACCTTGCCGCCGGACCGGTTGAAGAATGCGTCGGGCCTGTTCAACCTGACCCGCAACCTCGGCGGCGCCGTCGGCCTTGCCGTCATCAACACGGTGCTGATCGACCGCAGCGCCTTCCACTACGCCCGGCTGGCCGAGCATGTGGAATGGGGCAGTGCTGCGGCCCAGCAGAAGCTGCAGAACATGACGCTCGACTTCCAGCAGACTCCCGGCCTCGACGCCACCAAGGCGGCGATCTCCAAACTGTCGGGCATGGCCCACCAGCAGGCGTCGCTGCTGTCGTTCATGGACGTGTTCACCATGCTGACCGCCCTGTTCGCGATCATGGCTGTTTTCACCATGGTCATCTCCAAGCCGGCGCCGCCTGCGGGCGGTGGCGGCGGAGGCCATTGAGCGCGCCGGACCCCCCGCCTGGCGCCCTCATGCATGACCCCGGAAATCACCCCCGATTTTCGGGGTCATGCCTTAAGCATCAACCGCGATCGAGATTTCCCGACCTTTATGCCGCGGCAGGCGGTCCGAACCATCTGGTCAGCGCGTCGGCCAGTCCAGCCGATGTCGGGCCACCGACCCAGGCCACATGACCGTCGGGCCGAACCAATACGGCGCCGGGCGCTTCGACCGCGCCCAGTACAGGCAGCTCCCATGCACCATCATATCTAGCGTCGAACGAGCGAACCCGATCCGCCCATGGGCCGATGTCGAAAGCGCGGGGTTTTCCAAAGTTGAGCAACAACGGTCGCGCGTCATGCAGCAGCGCAAAGACCCTTTGCGGGCCGTCGGCGGTGACGAGGTCGAGATCCGGCATGCGGCGTCCCAGCAATTCGTGGCCCTCGCCGAAATCGTAGCGAATATCCAGGCCGGACATCATGCCCGCAAAACGCCTGCGCGGCTCTTCCATGGCGAGAAGATCGGATACCATGTCTCGCAGCGCCTTTGTGCGTTCGTCTTCACGGCGCAGCACGACCGCCGCCATGGTGTTTTTCAACACACGCGCGGCAACCGGGTGGCGCTCGGCCTGATAGGAGTCGAGCAGACTTTCCGGCGCTGTTTTCCTGACAACCTGGGCGAGCTTCCAGCCCAGATTGACCGCGTCCTGCACGCCAAGCTGCATGCCCTGTCCGCCGTCCGGCGGATGCACGTGCGCTGCATCTCCGGCCAGCAGCACCCGTCCCTGGCGGTATGACGCTGCCTGCCGGGTCATATCGGTGAAACGGGAAAGCGACGCCGGATTGTGGACGCCATAGTCGGTTCCGAAGACAGCAATGAGCGCGTCGCTCAGATCGCGCAGCGTGGGCGGCGCGACAGCCCCGACCTCGCGTTCGGTCACCATTACCCGCACGGTCCCGTCGTCCAGCCTGCTGAGACCGTGAATGCCCGTTGCATCACGGTGGATGCCCCAGTTCGGCTCCTCAGTTACCTCGACCTCGCCAATCAGGTTGCTGGTCGTCGGATCCGAACCCGGGAACTCGATGCCCGATGCCTTGCGCACGAGGCTTCTGCCGCCGTCGCAGCCGACGAGGTAATCGGCACGAAGCGAGCGGCCGCCGCTGAGGGCGACGTCGACGCCACTGTCATCCTGCACGAAAGCCGTCACCTCGCAGCGGCGGTAGATCGTGACGCCAAGCTCCTCCACCCATTCGGTTAGGATGCGCTCGATATGCTTCTGCCACAAAGCGAGCCCGTAATCGTGGCGGGTGGGAAAGTCGCTGATATCGAGGGAAACGCCGGCAAAGCCCGCGACCTGGGCAGTCCGCCCTTGCGCCAGAAACCGATCGGCAATGCCGCGCTGGTCGAAGATCTCGATGGTTCGTGCGTGGAGGCCGCCGGAGCGCAGCCCGTCGAGCTCCTGTCCAACGCGCCGCTCCACGATGGCGACATCGATGCCGGCCAAGGAAAGCTCGCCGGCCAGCATCAGTCCGGTCGGCCCGCCTCCGGCTATCACCACAGGATGGGAGATTTGCGACCGGTCGGCATCAGCACGACCGGTCGATTTGCGCTCGCCTTGGCGAGCCCTTTCTTCAGTTCGTTGCATAGATTCTGGCCCTCTCGTCAAGGGCTGCGGAATCTACGCATAAAAAGCCATCTGCCAATTCTTGATTTTAAGAGTTTTGGCCCCATTTTCACAGGTAGGAGGCGGTCGTTACGCCACCTCCCAAATTCCCGACATCATCAAGAGACGCTGGGCGGTCAGGCAGTGGCCGGCTTGAAGCTGAGCGCAACGCCGTTGATGCAGTGGCGCAGACCGGTCGGCGCCGGACCGTCATCGAAGACATGGCCGAGATGGCCGCCGCAGCGGCGGCAGTGGACCTCGGTGCGGGTCATGCCCAGCGAACGGTCCTCGGTCTTGCCGATGCCATTGGGGATTTCCTGCCAGAAGCTCGGCCAGCCGGTGCCGGAATCGAACTTGGTCTCCGAGGGATAGACCGGCAGGTCGCACCCGGCGCAGGCGAAAATGCCCTTGCGGTGCTCGTTGAGCAGCGGGCTGGTGCCGGGATATTCGGTGCCTTCCTTTCGCAGCACGTTGAAGGCTTCGTCGGACAGGATGGCGTGCCACTCGGCGTCGGTCTTGGTGACCTCGAAAGTTTCGGCTGCCCTTGCGGTATGGGTACCGCCCATGCGCAACGTTGCCGCCGCGCCGGCCACGGCAGCGATGGCGGCGCCGCTCAAAAGCAAATCTCGACGGTTCATGACAGAAATCCTCCTGCGCGTTGTTTTGCCAAATTTGGCCGCCACTGGAAAATCAAAAGCCGGTGACGGTGGCCTCTGCAAACGAACGCTCCACACCGGCTCCGCGCTTGCTGCGGACGGGATGGAGCGCTCGGTCGTTTGCGCGGCCACGGGGACGCGAGCCGCGCAATCTGCAGGGAGCCTTGACCAACTGTTCGTCGGCGGCAGGCGCTTTGTTACATCTTCGGCAGCAGGACCTTGTCGATGACGTGGATGACGCCGTTGGACTGCTCGACATCGGCGATCGTCACATTGGCGACATTGCCGTTCTCGTCGGTGACGGTGACCTTGCCGCCATCGGCCTTGAGCGACAGCTCGCAGCCGCCGACCGTCTTGACCTTGTGGGTGCCGCCGTCGGCCTTGGCCATGGCGGCGACATCCGCGCCCATCGCCTTTGCGCCGATGACATGGCACGTCAGGATCTTGGTGAGCTTGTCCTTGTTTTCGGGCTTGAGCAGCGTCTCGACCGTGCCGGCCGGAAGGGCGGCAAAGGCGTCATTGGTCGGCGCGAAGACGGTGAACGGGCCGGCGCCCTGCAACGTCTCGACCAGGCCGGCAGCCTTGACGGCCGCAACCAGCGTCGTGTGGTCCTTCGAATTGACGGCGTTCTCGACGATGTTCTTGTTGGCGAACATGGCGGCGCCGCCAACCATCGGGTTCTCGGCATAGGCAGCGGTGGCGAGGGCGGAGACGGCAATGGTACCGGCGAGCAAAAGGATGGCGATTCTACGCATAGTGTTCGGACTCCTCGGGTTATTGTTCCTCTTTCGGGAACATGAGGAGATACGGAGAAGAACTGCTTGAGTTTCCGCGCGCCGGAAAAATTTCTTTATTTTTTCGACGAATTACATTTTCGGGGGACCGAATCATTAATTTTCGCCGCCGGCGGCCAAAACAAAAACAGCGGAAGATATACTTCCGCTGCTCTTCATGACCACGTCATTACCTTGAGGCCTATCAGATGCCCTTCAGATCGCCCGCGGCAACGACCGGTCCGGTCGGTTGTCCGGTCGGCGAACCACCCGTCGGTTCGACGCTGACGGCGAGCACGGCGCCTTGCGCCAGCTTCTGCTGCACGGCCGGGGTAACCGGGATGTGCGTGGTCTGGCCGGCGGGAATGATGCCCATCGAAACCGGCGCATTCTTGCCTTCGATCATCCACAGTTCGAAGTCCTTGCCGGCGGCGCGTTCGCCCGAAACCAGCGACAGGCCGACATCGCGGCGTGCGGCGTCGTAGACGACGAGGTATTTGACATCGCTGCCATCGGCAGCCAGCGACGCGACAAGGCGCTCCTGCGGCACGACGGCCGGCGGCCTGACGTAAGGCACGGCGACGTAAAGCACCAGCGCGGCGAGAGCCGCTGCGGTGAGGCCGCGCCAGAAGGCGAGGCTGGCCCACAGGCTGCCGCTCGGCGCCGCGGTGGTCGACGCTGCGGTGGAGGAGAACAGCCGGCGATCGATGGCCGGCTTGATCGTGGCCGGCGGCTCGACTTCCGCATAGGCGGCGGCCATCGGCGAAAAGTGAACCTCCCAGGAATCGACGAGACGAGCGAAGCCGGTCTCCGCGTCGATACGTCCGGAGGCTATCTGGCGTTCATCCGCCGGCAGCACACCGAGAACGTATTCGGCTGCGAGCAGGTCGTCGCCTCCACGTTCCGGTCCATTTTCTTCTGCCAGGGTCATCTTTCCAGACATTCTCTAAGTTTCAACAGGCTACGGCGCAGCCATGTTCGCATCGTGTTTAGAGGAACCTTGTGACGTTCCGCGAGGTCGGCGTAACTTTCGCCGTTCAAATAAGCCCCCCGGACGGCTTGCGCCCGGTCTTGTTCCAACTCTTCGAGGCACTGGTAGATGCGCTCGGATTCGCCGCCGGCAACAACCATGGCCTCAGGCCCCGGACCCGGGTCAGCCACGTCGAGCGCGGCATCGATATCGGCAGCAGGCTTGCGCCGCGATCTGATGCGATCAATCGCATGATTGCGCGCTATGGCTACCAGCCAGGAGATTGGGCTGAGATCAGAAACGGCGAAACGATCGGCCTTGGTCCAGACTTTGACGAAGACTTCCTGCAGCGCTTCTTCCGCATCTCCCCGGTCCTTCAATACACGAAGGCACACGCCGAAAAGTTTCGCGCTGGTCTGCCGGTAGAGCAGGTCAAACGCAGCCCGATCCTTCATCGAAGTCCGGACAATCAGGGTAGAGATGTCCTGCGGCGTCATGCCGGCAAGCTAGGCGATTGCGATTTATTTGCAAAGGCGGAATTGGTGTTCTCCACGCAAACATCGTCCCAGCTGAATCGTGAGTAATTGTCGGTCGATTGCCAAGGAAATCCGCTGTCGTTAGCCTCTCATCAAAAGGGGAAAGCGATGTCGGCCGAACGGATACTGTGGGAAAACGATGCAACCGGCCTGGCAGAGCTGGTCCATAGCGGCGAAATCTCGCCGCAAGACCTTGTCGATGCGGCCATCGCGCGCGCCGAGGCCACCCGCCCCGACATCAACGCCATTGCCGAGCCGCTCTACGATGCGGCGCGGACACGGGCGAAATCCGTCGACCGCACCCTGCCTTTGGCCGGCGTGCCCTTTGCGCTGAAGGACCTCGGCATCGCCATCAAGGGCGTGCCGACGCATACCGGCAGCCGCATTCCGGCTTTCACCGCCGACTTCAATTCGGTGATGACCGAGCGCTATCTCGCTGCCGGGCTCATTCCGGTCGCAACCAGCACCTCGCCCGAACAAGGGCTTAGGCTGATGACCGAATCGGCCGCCTTCGGCATCACCCGCAATCCGTGGAACACGGACCACACCAGCGGCGGCTCGTCCGGGGGTGCGGCAGCACTTGTCGCCGCGGGTGTGGTGCCGGCGGCGCATGCCTCGGATGGCGGCGGCTCGATCCGGGTGCCCGCAGCCTGCTCCGGGCTGGTCGGTCTGAAACCCTCGCGCGGTCGCGTGCCGCAGACACCCCTGATCAGCGAAGCCTGGTACGGCATGGTGGTCGACCATGCCCTCACCCGCTCGGTGCGCGACTGCGCGCTGCTGCTCGACCTGACGCATGGGCCCGACCCGCTGGCGCCCTATGCCGCGCCGGCGCCGAAAGGGACCTTTGCCGCCGCTGCCGCGCGTGATCCAGGCAAGCTCAAGCTCGCCGTCTATCGAAAGTCGCCGCTCGGCCTGCCGATATCGATTGAGACGCTCGCCGCGCTGGACATGGCGATAGCGCTGGCGCGCGAAGGCGGCCACACGGTGGAGGAGATCGACCTGCCTTATATCGATCGCGAGTTCATGGCCGATTTCGCCAAAACCGTCGCCTCGGCGGTTGCCGGCACGATGCGCGGCGAGGCGCTGCGTGTCGGCCGCCCGGTCCTGGGCGATATCGAGCGCGCCACGCGCGTCATTGCGCGCTTCGGCGAGATCGTCTCGGCCGGCGAGATCTATGCCGGCCTGCAACTGCTCAACGCCATTTCGCGCCAACTGATCACCGACACCGCGCAATATGACGCCGTGCTGATGCCGATCATTGCGCATCCGCCGCTCGCCTGCGGCGCCATGGACCCGAGAGGCGCGGACGAGCTTATCGAAAACCTGCTCGACAAGCTGCACCTCACCCGGCTGCTGAAGCTCAAGCCGCTGCTCGGCCAATTGATGGACAAGAGCCTGTGGTTCACCCATTGGCCGGCGATCCAGAACGTCAGCGGCCAGCCGTCGATCGCGCTGCCTGTCCATGTCACCGATGCCGGCCTGCCGCTCGGCATCCAGGCCGTCGGCCGCCCGGGTGACGAGGAGACGCTTTTGTCGCTCGCCGGACAGATGGAAAAGATTTCGGGCTGGCTGACGCGGCGGGCGCCGCTGAAGGTGCCGGGCTAGATCGCGCCATCTCTGCGATTTCATCATTGTGACAGCAAAGCCGTTTGCGGCCTGCGCCAATTCCCGCTAAGACGCCGCCGTCCTTACCCACATCCAGGGAACCACGCCGATGACGGAGATCACCGCCACCGCCGAAATGCAGGCCGCCCTGCTTTCGCGGGCACTGCCTTATATGCAGCGCTACGAGCACAAGACCGTGGTGGTGAAATATGGCGGCCATGCCATGGGCGATATCGAACTCGGCAAGGCCTTTGCCCGCGACATCGCGCTGTTGAAGCAGTCCGGCGTCAACCCGATCGTCGTCCATGGCGGCGGCCCGCAGATCGGCGCCATGCTGGCCAAGATGGGCATCGAATCGAAGTTCGAGGGCGGCCTGCGCGTTACCGACCAGAAGACCGTCGAGATCGTCGAGATGGTGCTGGCCGGTTCGATCAACAAGGAGATCGTGGCGCTGATCAATGCCGAAGGCGAATGGGCGATCGGCCTGTGCGGCAAGGACGGCAACATGGTGTTCGCCGAAAAGGCGCGCAAGACCATGATCGACCCGGACTCCAACATCGAGCGCGTGCTCGATCTCGGTTTCGTCGGCGAACCGGTCGAGGTCGACCGCACGCTGCTCGACCTTCTGGCGCGCTCCGAAATGATCCCGGTGCTGGCGCCGGTGGCGCCCGGCCGCGACGGCCACACCTACAACATCAATGCCGATACTTTTGCCGGCGCCATTGCCGGTGCCTGCCAGGCGACGCGCCTTCTGTTCCTGACCGATGTGCCCGGCGTGCTCGACAAGAGCAAGAAGCTGATTGACGAACTGACGGTGGCCGAGGCCAAGGCGCTGATCAAGGACGGCACCGTGTCGGGCGGCATGATCCCCAAGGTCGAGACCTGCATCGAGGCGATCGAGCGCGGCGTCGAAGGCGTCGTCATCCTCAACGGCAAGACGCCGCATTCGGTGCTGCTGGAACTGTTCACCGAACACGGCGCCGGCACGCTGATCGTGCCCTGAGCCGCAGCTGGCCGCAGCCAGCCGATCACGCGGCCGGTCTGTCAGACGGGCTGGGGCAGGCGCGCGATGACCTTTATTTCAAAGTCGAAGCCGGCTAACCAGTTGACGCCGACCGCGGTCCAGTTGGTGTAGGGCGGCTCACCGAACGCCTTCAGCCGAACGGCATCGATCGCGGCCCACTGCGCGGCCGGATCGGTGTGGAAGGTGGTCACGTCGACAATGTCGTCGAATGTGCAGCCGGCGGCTTTCAGAACGGCCGCCAGATTGTCGAAGGCAAGCCGGACCTGCTTTTCGAAGACCGGTTCCGGCGAGCCATCCTCGCGGCTGCCGACCTGACCCGAGACGAACAGGAAGTCGCCTGAGCGGATTGCCGCCGAATAGCGGTTGATCTCGTACAGAGCCTGCCGGCCGGCAGGGAAGATTGCGTCACGTTTGGTCATTTTCACTCCATTCAGACGTGGCAGATCGGATCTCCCGACGATCGCGGCCTGCGTTCCATTGTCCGGAGCAGGTTTACATACGCCCCGTACGTCTGAGATGGGCACATACGAGGCGTATGTCAATACACATACGCCCCGTATATTTGTGATGCAGCTGAACCCGGTCATGCTTCGGGCGAGATCGCGACGGCCGCTTTGGCCGGCTTGCGCGGCGGCCGCACGACGACCATCGATTCTTCTTCGGCATCCTGCGGCGCACCCCAGAATTCGGCCAGCGTCGGACCATCCTTCAGGCGGTGGTCCCGGGCCAAGAAACCCCAGACCTCGCGGAACCAGACGCGGCGGCCCATTTGCGTATACCAGCGCATCGAATGGCGTTGCTCCGGATCCCTGTGGAACAGGATGCGCGCCAATGCCTTCGGCCGCGACTGCACCGCGACCTCGATCAGCTTGACCGAGAAGAACAGCATCCAGGGTTTCAGCCGCGTCATCTGCAGCACCTGGTGCTTGTAGTCCCACAGCCGGGCGTCGGTCTGGATCACCTTGCGGTCGCGGGCGATGCGGAAGAACGGTGTCCAGCGATGCGGCGTGACATAGAGCGCCTGGATCTGGTCGGGGTCATAGGCAAGCAGCTGGCGAAAGCCGCGCCAAAGGTCGCGAAAGGTCTCGTCCTCGAACCCGGCCACCCAGGTCGCCATCGACAGGATGCCATGTTGGCGCAGCAACCGGATTGCCTCGCGGTCGGACGAGGTGCTGCCGCCCTTGCGGATCAATGCAAGTGTCTGCTCGTCGGTGTTTTCCATGCCGAGCAGCCAGCGGATGACGCCCGCTCTGCGGTAGAGATGCAGGATATCGGCGTCGCGCACAATGTCGTCGGCGCGGGTCGAGCCAACGATCAGCACAGGCACGTTCTCGGCGATCAGCGCATCGAGAAAAGCGCGCCAGGCTTTCTTCGACACGGTCGGGTTTTCGTCGGCGAGGTTGACCAGTTCGACGCCGTGCTCCCGGTGCAGCCAGGCAATCTCCTGCGCAAACTTCTTGGGATCGCGATGCCGCCAGCGGGTCCAGAAACCGCGTTGGCCGCAATAATTGCACAGATGCGGGCAGCCGCGCGAAAACTGCATGACCACGGCGCGCTTGCCGCCCCAATAGCTGTAGCGGCGATGGTCGATCAGCTCCCAGCCGACGCGGCAATCGTCGAGAGCGGCGATGGTGGCGGCCGGCTGCGTTGCAAAGGGGCGGCCGAGATCGTCGCGATAGGCGATGCCTGCGACTTCAGCCAGCGGCAGGCGCTTGTCCAGCGCCTCGATGAGTGCCGCGATGGTCGCCTCACCCTCGCCGCGCACGATGAAGTCGAAGACATCGGTTGCGGCCAGTATGTCGCGCCAGTGATAGGTCGGGAACACGCCGCCATAGATCAGCAGCGTTGCCGGCTCGAGCGCCTTGACCATGCGGGCGATGGCGAGCGCGGTCGGATGCGCCGAGGTCGAGCCGGAATGGCCGATCAGGATGCAGTCGGGCTGGTCGCTCAACGCATCGCGCACAAGGGTGTCCAATAGCATCGGCCCGAACTCGGCATCGACGAGCCGCACCTCATGACCGGCGTCGAGCAGCGGCCCGCCGATTGCAAGCAGGCCAAGCGGCGGCAGATGATCGTCGGGCACGCGGCTGCCGATGGCGGTGTGCGGCGGATTGATCAGCACGATGTTCATGACGGACCCCGGAGCAGTGGTCCGGATGGCGTAGCCGGCGTTTCAGATCGGCAATTGGGCTCCGTTCAGCAGTTTGCGTGCAGCTTTTCGGCAGAAATGGCGATGCCGAGCCTTACCGCCTGAGATGGGCAAGCGGCACGTGGCCGGGGCCTTTGATGTTTTGCAGAACCAGCTGGGTGTGAACGTCTCGCACTCCGGCAAGGCGCATCAGTCGATGCATGACGAAGGCGTTGAGCTCGTCGACCGAGGGCACCATGACATGCAGCAGGAAATCGTGCTCGCCGGTCATCGTCCAGCAGGAAGACACTTCGTCCATGCGCTGCACGGCGGCAATGAAGGTTTCTGGCGAACCGTCGCTATGGCTGACCAGCCGCACCTCGATGAACACCTCGACCATCAGGCCAACGGCGCGGCGACTGAGCACGGCGGCGAAGCCCTTGATGATGCCGGCCTCCTGCAGCGCCTCGAAGCGGCGCGCGCACGGCGTCGTCGACAGGCCGATCTCCTGCGCCAACTCGGATACGGGTTTTCTCCCGTCGCGCTGCAGGATTTCGAGCATCTTGATCTCGAAATCGTCAAACTGAGGCATTTTCACTCTCCTTCAGCTTTCGTGTGGTGACTTTTACCTCAAATCCTGTCTCCAAGCCATCATCAAAGCTGAATTGCCTCGCCGGCTGCCGCTACATTTTCCGAACAGATTCGAAGTGTCATGATCAGGGGAGAAGAACCATGACGACGATGAGCGTTGCCGAGTATGCCCGTGATTGCGCGGCCCAAGGCCTGCGCGGGGACTATTCGGTGTGCCGTTCCGACTTCACCGTGGCGCAAGGCTATGACTACAGCGCTGAGGAACAGGCGGTGTGGCGCACGCTGTGCGACCGCCAGACCAAACTGACCCAGAAACTGGCGCACCACTCCTATCTCGACGGCGTCGCCAGGCTCGGCCTGCTGGACAGGATCCCGGATTTCGGCGCGGTCAGCGAGAAGCTGCGCAAGCTGACCGGCTGGGAAATCGTCGCCGTTCCCGGCCTCATTCCGGCCGCGCCCTTCTTCGACCATCTCGCCAACCGGCGCTTTCCGGTGACCAACTGGCTGCGCACCAAGGAAGAACTCGACTACATCGTCGAACCCGACATGTTCCACGACTTCTTCGGCCATGTGCCCATCCTGACGCAGCCGGTGTTTGCCGACTTCATGCAGATGTATGGCGAGAAGGCCGAGAGCGTAATTGCGCTGGGTGGCGACGAGATGATCACCCGCCTTTATTGGTACACCGCCGAATACGGGCTGATGCAGGAGAAGGACCAGCCGCTGAAAGCTTTCGGCGCCGGGCTGATGTCGTCCTTCACCGAATTGCAGTTCGCCGTCGCGAGCCCGGATGCGCATCACGTGCCCTTCGACCTCGAAACGGTGATGCGCACCGGCTACGAGATCGACAAGTTCCAGCGCGCCTATTTCGTGCTGCCGTCCTTCGACGTGTTGCGCGATGCGTTCCGGACCGCCGATTTCAAGGTGATTGTTGCCCGCCGCAAGGGGCAGCCCGCGCTCGACCCGGCGACGGTCTAGCTCCGGCGCCGCTCTCAGGCGGCGTCCGGCCCCTCGGCCTTCAGCCGCGCCAGCTGGTCGCGCTGCAGGTCAAGTGCGGCGTGGACGAAGCGCGATAGGGTGGCCAGTTCCGCGTCGCTGAAGGTGGCGACGACCTTCTCGCCTTCGCGTGCGATGGCGCCGTAGTAGCGCTCCGACAGGTCGCGCGTCGCCTCGGTCGCCTCGATCACCACCTTGCGCCTGTCCTCGAGACTGCGCGTCCGGGTCAAAAGCCCGCGCGCTTCCAGCCGGTCGATCAGCGCGGTCACGGCGGCCGGCGTCAGGCCGGTTGCGATCGCGATGGCGCCGGCCGATTGCGGGCCGCCGTAAAGCAGCCCGATGCAATGGCGTTCGGCCATGTTCAGCCCAAGCCTTGCCCCCACCGCCTCGTCATAGGCCTGCGTCGCGTCCTGCCACTGCATGATGGCCAGGCCGATGGCCGTCGTCATGTCGTCACGATTCCGGCTTGACGAGTTTATTTCGATCATCTAACTATCAATCTGTCTAACATTTAGACCATTGCATCAATATGCGACTGCGGCCCGGACATAGCAAGGGGCCAGCCGACAAGGAGCGAAAAATGAGCTTGATTCAACAGCGCGCGCCGCTCTCACATGAGGAGGAGTACAAATATGCCGAGATGGCGATGAAATGGTATGGCTGGGGCTCGCCCATCGGCCTCGGCATACTGCTGGTGGCGCTGGCCGCTGCGGCTGTGCTGGCGCGCATCGCCGTCTACGGCTTCTAGGGCAATTGCAGGAAAAAGCGTCCAGCGGTTTTCCGTCCGGAATTGCGTAAATCGCTACAACTCAGCACGATCTTCCCAAAGGCGCGCCAAGGCGGCGGCGGCAGCCGTCACAGGCGCCGGCGCCGCCTGCTTTTTGGAGCATTAGACATGATGACTGCGTCACACAGTGATGATCTTGCTGAGATGATCACCCATCCGGCAGGCAAGCGCGGTGATCGTCGTCGTCGGGTTGCATTCGCCCGAGGTGCAGAACACCGAGGAGCCGCCGACATAGAGATTGTCCATGCCGTGCACCTTGCAGTTGGCGTCGACGACGCTTTTGGTCACATCGGTACCCATGCGGGTGCCGCCCATATGGTGGTGGCCGGCCAGTTCCTCATCCGTCGGATAGTCCTGGCCATTGGCAAGCCAGTCCATCATGCGGACGCGGCCGAGGTCCTTCTCGATCAACGTCGTACCGAAGAGTTTGAGCCCCTCCAGAATGGTGCGCCGCTCCAGCGGCGACTTGTTCCAGTGCAGCTCGATGCGCGGCACGCCGGCAGGGTCGACATCGGTCTTCGACAGTTCGATCCGGTTCGAAGCCAGCGGCGCCTGTTCCCAGGCGACGTAGAGCTGGGCCGCGCAGCGCAGATTCTGGCTGAGCTGATACGCCACCCATTCGGCGGCGTCGGGTGCGGTGCAGGCCAAGTCGGCAATCAGGCTCTTGACGCCGGCATAGGGCGTCTCGATCAGGCGGATGCCGAAATTCATGATCTGCAGCCGCTCCATGGCCGCCAGCGTCGGCGAGAAGAAGGCCTCGTTGACGGCGTCGACCTCGAACTCGCTGTAGTCGGCCAGGATGGCATTGCCGCCCTCGAAAGTCGGATGCTCCATCCAGTAGCGTCCAAGCGCTGTGGCGTTCGGCACCACGCCGCCATTCGAGCGCTGGTTCGACCATAGAAGCAGCCGTGAATTCTCCAGCCCGCCGGTGCAGACGATGAAATAATCGGCGCTGAAGGCGCCGGCATCCTGGCCGTTCGACCACAGCCTGGCGCCCGTCACCCGCTTGCCGTCGCCTGCTAGTTCGGTGGCATAGGTGTTGAGCACGACGGCGATGGTCTTGCTCTTGTCGAGCTCGTCGGCGAATTTCTCGCCAAAGCGCACGGCCGGGCTCTTGATCAGTTGCACCCAGCGTATGTCGTCCGAAATCGGCACATCGGGACGGAAGTCCGGAAGCTCGAGGATATCATGCACCTCACTCAGATAGGGCTCGATGTCGGTGCGGCTGATCGGCCAGCCAGTGTCCGGCGCCCACGCCTTGGGCTCGAAGTCTTGGCTGTCGAGCACCCGGCACCAGCCGGCCCAGTGGTTCGACGACCCGCCCATGAAGCGCAGCCGGGTGATATCGAGGTCGAAATAGGGATCGCCGACCGTGGTGCCGCGGTAGAAATCCTGCGACTCGTCGCTGAATTCGCGCGCGCCGGCTTCCAGCACCACGACCGGAATGCCGGCGGCGCCAAGCTTCCTGGCGATGGTGGTGCCGGCGGGGCCTGAGCCGAGGATACAGACCCTGGGTTTGAAATCCGAGGCGCGATACGCCTCATAACTGTCGAAGATCATGCCAGGTCGCTCCGCTTCAGGATCCAGCCATTGACCTCGACGATCTCGTCGGGGTCGGCATGGGGGCGGTCGCTTTCAGGCAGCTTGCGAAACAGCCGTAACGCCGGCATCGCAAGCAGCGCCTGCACGATGGCGCGGCGCGATACTTTCTTGATGAAGAAACTCATGACACGTCTCTCGATGGGGGCCTCGATCCACGCATGGCGTTCCCTGAACGGCACACGTGCCGGCCAGACAGGCCATTTCCGTGCCAGTCCTAGCCGGTAAACGGCTTACAACCGGGTAAACGGCGTGGTTGCGTGAAAAACGACGTTAGCAAATCCTTAGCGAGCATGAGCGCGAGCCTCAGGCGGCCTCGGAAATGTCCCGGTCGAGGATCGACAAATTGCGGCCACGGTGCTTGGCCTCGTAGAGCCGGAGGTCGGCAGCGCGCATCAGTTCCGAAACATTGGCATCCTCACCGCACGTGATGCCGCCAATGCTGACTGTCAGCGGCACCGTCCGCTCGTCGACCGGGCGGAAGCGGATCAGCTCGACTTCGCGGCGGATACGCTCGGCGACGCGCCTGGCCTCCGCGCCGGTGGCGCCGACCAGGAAGGCGCCGAACTCCTCGCCGCCGATGCGGCCAAGCACGTCGCCGCTGCGCACGCCACGCTCGATGGCGCTGGCGATCAGCAGAAGCGCGTCATCGCCGGTCAGATGGCCGAAGCTGTCGTTGATCGCCTTGAAATGGTCGGCGTCGATGATCAGCAGCGCGCCGCGATCGGATTTACGCCGCGAGCCGTCGAGCGCGGCAAAGAAGCTCTCGCGGTTGAGCATGCCGGTCATGTCGTCGCGGCTCGCCTTCTCCGACAGGCGCCGATGCGCGGCGGCGAGTTGGGCATGCGCGCGGGCAAGATCGCGATGCGCGCCTTTCAGTCTGTCGCTCTGCCAGAAGGTGCTGGCGCAGGCGATCCAGGCGAGCGCCAGCGGGCACACCGTCGACGTCAGCCAGATGGTGCGACTGACCGGAAAACCCATGGCGGGAACGACAATAAGCGTCAGCAAAAGCGAGACGGCTACCGAGCCGAACGCGACGGCGGCGGACTTTAAAAGTATGCGACTCATCGCTGGCTCCCACTGAACCGTCTCTGTGCCAGCAAGCCCTGAAGGCCACCTTTCGGCGATGGCTAAAATTTGAATGGTGAGCCCATTTTTACAACTCTAGATGCGTATAGGTTGTGGATAAGCCTGACATCAGAAAGGGGTTCGAACGGCAGATATTTCGTGCCATAAGGACGCCATGACCACGTCGCCCGATCCCGCCCGCTTTGCCCATGTCACCGACTGGGTGTTCGACCTCGACAACACGCTCTATCCGCACCATTCGAATCTGTTTTCACAGATCGACGTCAAGATGACGGCCTATGTCGGAGAATTGCTGACGCTGCCGCGTGACGAGGCCCGCAAGCTGCAGAAGGAGCTCTATCTCGAATATGGTACGACGCTGAACGGGTTGATGACGCGCCACGGCATCGACCCCGACGACTTCCTCGAAAAGGTGCACGACATCGACTATTCGTGGCTGGTGCCCGATCCGGTGCTCGGCACCGCCATCCGCCAGCTTCCCGGGCGCAAGTTCATCTTCACCAATGGCGACCGCAGGCACGCCGAGCGCACCGCGCGCCAGCTCGGCATCCTCGACCATTTCGACGATATCTTCGACATCGTCGCCGCGGGGCTGACGCCGAAGCCGTCGCGCCAGACCTATGAGAAGTTTGCCGAACTGCACGCCGTCACCGGCCACAATGCGGTGATGTTCGAGGATCTCGCCCGCAATCTGGAGGTGCCGAAATCGCTGGGCATGACCACAGTGCTGGTGGTGCCGCGCAATTTCGAGCCGACCTTTGCCGAGATCTGGGAACGCGACCCGGCCAATGAGGACGACGTCGATTTCGTCACCGACGATCTCGCGACGTTTCTCACGGCGATTGTGGAGGGGGTAGAGGAATTGGAGAAATGAGGAACTGGAGAACTGAGGAACGATCCGGCCCCCCTTTTTCCTCAATTCTTCAGTTCCTCAGTTCCCTAGTTCTTCCGCTATTCCCCTAACTTGTAGAAGCGGCTGATAATCCCCCACGCCTCGTCCGCGGTGTCGACGAAGTCGATGATGTCCTGGTCGCCGGGCGTGATCGTGCCCTGTTCGGCCAGGAAATCGAGATCGATCGCCCTTTTCCAGAACGCCTTGCCGAACAGGATCACTGGCACGCGCTCCATTCGGCCGGTCTGGATCAGCGTCAGCGTCTCGAAGAACTCGTCCATGGTGCCAAAGCCACCCGGAAACACCGCAACAGCCTTGGCGCGCATGACGAAATGCATCTTGCGGATGGCGAAATAGTGGAAGTTGAAGCACAGTTCCGGCGTCACATAGGCATTCGGCGCCTGCTCGTGTGGGAGGACGATGTTGAGGCCGATCGACGGCGCACCGACATCGTCGGCGCCGCGATTGCCAGCCTCCATGACGCCAGGCCCACCACCGGTGACGACGACGAATTCGCGATAATAGGACGTGGCTGACTGCTTCGCGCAGAGGCGGGCGAATTTGCGCGCCTCCTCGTAATATTTGCTGTTTTCCTCGAGGTTCTTCTTCTGCGTCTCGTTCTTGGCCGCCCAGGCCTCGCCGCCAGGTTCGGGAATGCGCGCGCCGCCGAACAGGATCACCGTCGAGCTGATGCCGCGTTCGGCCAGGATCATTTCGGGCTTCAGGAGTTCCAGCTGCAACCGCACCGCGCGCAATTCGCGACGCGTCATGAAGTCGGGATCGTTCCAGGCCAGACGATAGGTGTCGGCGCGCGTCTGCGGCGTATCGGGCACGCTTTTCGAGCGCTCCAGATCCTCGTCCGAATGCGGCAGCGGCGTCCATCCCGCCTTTTCCATAGGAGTCATATGCTTTACCCGTCCCAACAGTTCACTTGCGCCGTCCCGTGGCGCACGCGCGATTGACCCCCAATACGCCTTAACATAAGCAGGTTCCGCAAAAGTGTCGGCGGTTTTGCGACAAGAACCTGCTACATGCAAAGACCCAAGCAGGCAAAGCCTGCCAAGGGGTCCGCGCGATTTTCAAAACAGGTTAAGGCGATGGCCTTAACAGCGTGGTAACGGAGCGAATTCATGTCGAAGCCTGATCTGGCAAGCCTCGAAAAGACCATCGAGAAGGCCTTCGAGGAGCGCGACACGATTTCGACCGCGACCCGCGGCGAAACGCGCGACGCCATCCAGTCTTCACTCGACCTGCTCGACCGCGGCACCGTGCGCGTCGCCGAGCGCCAGGCCGACGGCAAGTGGCATGTCAACCAGTGGCTGAAGAAGGCGGTGCTGCTCTCCTTCCGGCTCTATCCCATGGAGATCATCAAGGGTGGCCCGGGCCATGCCGTATGGTGGGACAAGGTGGCGTCGAAGTTCGACGGCTGGAGCGCGGTCGATTTCGAGAAGGCCGGTTTCCGCGCCGTGCCGTCGTCGATCGTGCGCCGCTCGGCCTATGTCGCGCCGGGCGCGGTGCTGATGCCGTCCTTCGTCAATGTCGGCGCCTATGTCGACAGCGGCACCATGGTCGACACCTGGGCGTCGGTCGGCTCCTGCGCCCAGATCGGCAAGAACGTGCACCTGTCGGGCGGCGTCGGCATTGGCGGCGTGCTGGAGCCTATGCAGGCCGGCCCGACCATCATCGAGGACAATTGCTTCATCGGCGCGCGCTCGGAAGTCGTCGAGGGCTGCATCGTGCGCGAAGGCTCGGTGCTCGGCATGGGTGTGTTCATCGGCCAGTCGACCAAGATCGTCGACCGCGCCACCGGCGAGGTCTTTTACGGCGAAGTGCCGCCGAATTCCGTCGTCGTTGCCGGCTCGATGCCGGGCAAGGCTTTTCCGAACAACGAGCCGGGCCCTGGCCTCTACTGCGCCGTCATCGTCAAGCGCGTCGACGCCAAGACCCGTTCCAAGACCTCGATCAACGAATTGCTGCGTGATTGATCTTTTTTGCAAACGGACGCACCTTCCGCCGGCGCGACATTCCGTCGCGCTGATTCCGCATGGAGGGGTGACATGGACTGGAAGTATCTTCTGACGAGCTATGAAGGCCGTATCAACCGCGCCAAATTCTGGGCTTGCGTCGGTGTGATATTTGTTGGCGCCATCATCGCCATCATCATCGACAACATCATCGGCACCACGTTCAACAACATGCCCTATGGTTTCGTCTACCTGATCTATGTGATCGCCACGCTCTATCTGGTCTTCGCCGTCTACGCCAAGCGCTGGCATGACCGCAACAAGTCGGGCTGGTGGACACTTATCGCACTGGTGCCTTTCATTGGGGCGATCTGGCTCATCGTCGAGCTGGGCATCCTCGAAGGCAACAGGGGCGCCAATCAATACGGACCGGATCCGCTTGCCTGAAAAAACAGACCTCATTTGGCTTTTCTTCAAAACCTCAGGCCGCGTCAGCCCCGGTGCGTATGCGCTGGCCGGCCTGCTTTTGCTGCTTGCCCAGTTTTTCCCGCTTTACCAGTTTGCCAGACTGGAGCCCGGCACCGCAAATAGCCAAGTGTGGGCCATTGTGTTCTGGACCGTTGTGCTGATTTCGACCTGGTCGAGCTTCGCGGTTACGGCAAAACGTTTCCATGATTTCGGCAAGCCGACTTACTACGCGTTGATCTCTCTCATCATCGGCCCGATTCTTCTTCTCATTCTTGCCTGCTTCAGAAGTGATCCCGGGCCTAATCGCTACGGCCGGCACACCAATTCTCCCGCACAAGCCTGAGGGCCGACCGGATATCTCGCCATGCGCTACCGCACGCTTGATCCGAAACTGATCATCGACACCGCCGAGCGGCTGGAAGGGCGCGTCGCCGAGCGTTTTCCCGAGGCGGGCCTGCGCGGCGTCGCCGCGGAACTGGTGTCGCTGTCGCGCGACCTGGCCAAGGCGGCGCAGGCGCTCGAGGCGCCGATCTGGTGGCTGCGCGGCGCCATCGTCGCCGCCGTCGCCGCCGGCGCGCTGATCTTCCTGTTCGTCGGCACCATCCTGCCGCTCATCCATATCTCGCAGGCCGACGACGCGGTACAGTCGGTGCAAGGCATCGAAGCCACGATCAACATGATCATCCTTGCGGTGCTCGGCCTGCTGGCGCTGATCCGCACCGAGGAGCGCATCAAGCGCAAGCGGGTGTTTCGCCAGCTGCATGGGCTGAGGTCGCTGATCCATGTCATCGACATGCACCAGCTGACCAAGGATCCGGCCGCATTGTCTGCCAACTTCAGGCCGACCGCACATTCGCCGGCGCGTATCACCAATGCCGCGGACCTGGCGCGCTACCTCGATTATTGCTCGGAAATGCTGTCGATCACCGGCAAGATCGCAGCGCTGTTCGCGCAGTCGGTCAATGACGATGTGGTCATCGACGGCGTCAACGACGTCGAGAACCTGGCATCCAACCTGTCGCGCAAGATCTGGCAGAAGATCACGCTGATCGAGAACCATCCGGCGGTGCAGCCGCCGCCGGCGCCGGACCCGGCGAGCAAGGCGCCGGCTCCGAGGCGCGCGCCAAAGCTGTGACGCAGCGGTGCCGGCGTGCCTGCTTTTTCCGGGCCCATGTGCGGGCCAAGGCCTGACACTCGCGGCGAGCAGCCTATCCCGTGACGGCTTCCGGCGTCAGCCCGGGTGACCCGCGCTTTTCCCGCTCGGCCTGCCGCACCAGCGCGATGACCCGTTTAAGCAAAGGCGCCGGCGTGCCAGCCTTTTCGGCGAGGCTCAGGACCGTTCCCTGCAGGTCGCCGATTTCGGTTGGCCGGCCACGCTGGAGATCGTCCCACATGGACGAGCGCGCCTGCGGGTCGATGGCGAGCATGCGCCGCGCCACCAGCCGGAACAGCCAGTCCGGCAGCCGGAGCAGTTTCGGCAGCAGGCCGGGACGCAGGCCGCCGATCCGCGCCGGCGCAATGCCTGAGGCCTTCATGGCCGCCAGCGCCTCGTCGATCTGACCGGCAAGGATCAGCCGCCAGCGGCGGTCGGCAAGTTCGCTCGCCAGCGGCAGGCCGGACAGCGCGACGAGCGCATTGTTGAGGTTGATCAGCAGCTTGCCCCACTGCACTGCCTTGATGTCGGCATGGGTTTCGACAGCAAGGCCTTCGACATCGAGAAGGCCAGCAAGACCGGCCGCATCCTCTTCGATCACCACCTTGCCCTCGCTGGCGCGATGCACGTGAAGCGGCAAGTTGCCTTCGGCCGACTGGACGACATTGAACGGCACCATGCCGGCGAGCACCGGTCGAGAGCCCAGCCCGGCGCGCAGCCGGTCGGCATTGCCGACACCGTTCTGCAGGCTGACCACCACGACATCGGCGCGAGCATGCGCGGCAATGAGCGCCGCCATCTCCCCGGTGGCGCCGTTCTTGACCGTCACCAGCACCACGTCGGCACTGCCCAGGGCGGCGGCGGGGTCGGCAGTGACGGACACTGGCTTGATGGATCGGTCGCGGCCGTCGAGGTCGGTGACACGCAGCCCACCGCCCAGCAAGGCCTCCGCGATGCGCGGCCGCGCCAGAAACACCACCTTGCGTCCGGCCAGCGCCAGGCAGCCGCCGACATAGCAGCCGATGCTGCCGGCGCCGGCAATGACGATGGTCTTTTCGGCGTTGGCCATGCGATAATCCCGTGTTGGCCTGCACTATACGACATGAAAACCATAATGTCGGCGGCAGGACCGGTCATCATCTCTGACCGTGACAGGCCTTTCGCTTTCGATTATCGCTTTGCCCATGAAACTGCCGACCGATCCCGCCGCCAATCTTGCGACCCTCATACGCTGTGCCTCCGTAACTCCTGCCGAGGGTGGTGCGCTGGCCGCGCTGGAAGGCATGCTGAAGCCGCTCGGCTTTTCCGTCGAACGCCCGGTGTTTTCCGAAGACGGCACGCCCGACATCGAGAACCTTTATGCGCGCCGCTCCGGCAATGGGCCGCATCTGATGTTTGCCGGCCATACCGACGTGGTGCCGGTGGGCGATGAGGCATCGTGGACGCATCCGCCCTTCGCCGCCGAGATCGCCAAGGGCGAGATGTACGGCCGCGGCGCCGTCGATATGAAAGGCGGCATCGCCTGTTTCATCGCCGCGGTGGCGCGCCATGTCGAGAACAAGGGTGGTCCGAAAGGCTCGGTCTCGCTGCTGATCACCGGTGATGAAGAAGGCCCGGCCATCAACGGCACGACAAAACTGCTCGACTGGGCGGCCGCCAAGGGCGAGAAATGGGATGCCTCGATCGTCGGCGAACCGACCAATCCGGACGCGCTCGGCGACATGATCAAGATCGGCCGGCGTGGCTCGATGTCGGGCAGCGTCACCGTCAACGGCCGCCAGGGCCATGTCGCCTATCCCTTGCTTGCCGACAATCCGGTGCGCGGCCTGATGAGCCTGGTCGAGGCCTTGCTCCACCCCGTCTTCGACAAGGGCACCAGGGATTTCCAGCCGACCAATCTGGAAGTGACCTCGATCGATGTCGGCAACCCGGCGACCAATGTCATCCCGGCCAAGGCGACAGCCACCTTCAACATCCGCTTCAACGACACGTGGACGGCCGAGACCGTGCAGGCAGAGATCCACAACCGCCTCGACCAGGCTGCCAAGCGCAAGAAATACCGGACCGGCAAGAAGACCCCCGTCGACTATGAGCTTGTCTGGCGCGACCGGCCGAGCCACGTTTTCCTGACGCGCGACGACAAACTCATCGACACGCTGCGTGGCTCGATCAAGGCGGCGGTCGGCAAGGAGCCGGCGCTCTCCACCTCCGGCGGCACCTCGGACGCCCGTTTCATCAAGGACTATTGCCCGGTGGTCGAGTTCGGGCTGGTCGGCAAGACCATGCATATGGTCGATGAACGCGTCGCATTGGCCGACCTCGAAACGCTGACCCAGATCTACCAGCGCTTTATCGAAGACTGGTTCGAGCAGGGCTGATCATGCTTTCGGTTGACGAGACCTCTTCATCGCTTACCGGCGCCTGGCGGCTGATGCTCGGCAAGGCCGACGGCTTGCGGCTGCTCGACCTGTCGGCGGATGGCTTCTGGAATTCCTTCTTTGCCATCGTCGTCGCCGCGCCGGCGATGATCGTCGGCTGGGTCGGCACGGCCAACGAGATCGGCGACCCCAATGCGTTCGCCGGGCGGCTGGGCATGTTGATCCGGCTGGCAACCGTCGACCTCGGCTCGTGGCTGTTGCCGCTGGTTGTGCTTGCCCTGGTCGCGTCGCGTGCCGGCATCGGCGACCGCTTCGTCCACTACGTCGTCGCCAGCAACTGGGCGTCGGCAATCACCGCCTGGATGCTGCTGCCATCGGCGTTGATCAGGCTCTTCCTGCCGTCCGGCAACCCATTCGCCGAATTGGTGTGGCTGGTTCTGGTGGTGCTGTCGCTGGTCCTCACCTGGCGGATGACCAACGCCGCGATCGGCAAGGGCGCGGCTGTCGGCACCGCCGTGTTCACAGGCATGTTGGTGGTGTCTCTGGCCGTCTTGTTCGGCTTGGTGGCGCTGCTCGGCATCACTGTACCGACGGCCGCCCCGGCCTAGGATTTTTCCGGATAGTCGACACCGATGAGAAAAAGCCCGTCGGGCGGCGCCACCTGGCCGCAGGCGGTGCGGTCCTGCGCATCGAGCGCGGCCTTGAGATCTGCAGCCGTCCAGCCGCCGTCGCCGACGCGTTTCAGCGACCCGACCATGGAGCGCACCTGATTGTGCAGGAACGAGCGCGCCGAGGCCCTGACTTCGATCAGGTCGCCCTGGCGGCCCACATCGAGCCGCTCCAGCGTCCGCACCGGACTGTTGGCCTGGCATTGCGTCGAGCGGAAGGTGGTAAAGTCATGTCGGCCGAGCAGGACTTTCGCCGCTTCGTGCATGGCGTCCGCATCGAGCCGCTTCGGCACCCACCAGACCTTGCCCTTTTCCATCGCAGCCGGCGCGCGCCGGTTGAGGATGCGGTAGAGATAGTGCCGTCCGGTGGCCGAGAAACGGGCGTCGAAATCGTCGGGGACAACCCTCGCCTGCAGGATGGCGACGTGCGCGCCGGCCGCCTGCAGATGCGCGTTGACGGCGTCGCGCACCTTATCGTTGGGCCACCCCTTGGCGAGGTCGACATGCGCTACCTGGGCGGTCGCATGCACGCCGGCGTCGGTGCGGCCGGCGGCGCGTATCCGCACCGCCTCGCCGCTGAACTTCTCGATCGCCTGCTCTATCGCCTGCTGCACCGAAGGCTGATCCGCCTGGTGCTGCCAACCAGCGAAGAGGCTGCCGTCATATTCGATATCGAGACGAAAACGCGGCATAGGCTATCGACACGCGCCTAGAGCCGGAAGATTTCAGGTCGAATCGACCTGATATCTGAATCCGGCTCTAAATCAAAGAGATAGAGCATGATGTCGTCCGAAAACCGCTTCACACTTTTCGGCATCATGCTCAGGCGGCGAGTGCGGTAAAGGCCTGGGCGTAAACCAGTTTGCCTTTTTCGGGTGCGTCACCCCAGGCCAGCGCCTGCAGCGCCTCGCCCTGGTATTCGCTCTCGAAGTTCTCGGCGCGCGCATGGTTGTAGCCGAAGCGGCCGTAATAGGCCGGATCACCCAAGACAACAGCGAGCACTTCGCCGGCGTCCTTGAGACGGATATGCGCCTCGCGGATCAGCGCACCACCAATGCCCGAACCATGGAACGAAGGTTCCACCGCCAACGGCGCCAGCGCCACCGCCGGGAAACTCTTGCCGCCATTCTGCACATACAGCCTGGAGAACAGGATGTGGCCGACCACCTGGCCGTCTTCTTCCGCCACCAACTCGACAACGGCGTCGCCGCCGGTGACCAGCGCGTCGACCAGCCCGGCCTCCGCCTGCTGGCCGAATGCGTGTTCCTCGACGAGGCGAATAGCCTCGCGGTCCCGCGGCGTTGCCGCGCGTATCGACATCATGCTCATGTGAATCTCATTCCTTTTTCGATCTTGGCCCCGCGCAGAAACTCCTGCGCGGCGGCAGGCCTTCCGCCCGCCCGTTGAACTTCGACCAGCCTGATCGCGCCTGTTCCGCAGGCGACCGTCAGCCGATCATCGAGAATTCCTCCCGACTCGCCCAAATCTTCCGAAGGCGACCAATCTTCGGTAAGTGATTGGCCGTCCACAAGCGTCGAGCGAAGCAGTTTCAGCCGTTCCGTACGGCCGCCAATTTCAATCTCGGACCAGGCCCCGGGAAAGGGCGACAGGCCACGAAGGTGATTGTGGACCTCGACAGCCGGCCGCGTCCAGTCCACGCGGGTCTCCGATTTGTCGATTTTTCGGGCGTAGGTCACCCCATCCACAGCTTGCAAGGTGAATGCCAGCGTTTCCGTCTCAGTTCGGGACAACGCTTCTACCATCAGTGTGGCAGCAATGTGCATCAAGCGATCGTGCAGATCGCCGGCCGTCATATCGGGTCCGATGGCACATTTTTCAACCAGTGCCACCGGGCCGGTGTCCAGGCCCTCTTCCATGCGCATCACCATCAAGCCGGTTTCCGCGTCGCCGGCCATGATGGCGCGCTGGATGGGAGCTGCACCACGCCAGCGCGGCAAAAGCGAGGCGTGGCCGTTGATACAGCCGAGCCGCGGAGCCTCCAGAATGGCCTTCGGCAACAGCAAACCATAAGCGACAACGACCGCGATATCGGCCTGCAACGCGCGAAAAGCGGCCTGCTCGGTCTCGCTTTTCAGCGAAATCGGCGTGCGCACCGCGATATCAAGCCGCTCGGCCTCGCGCTGCACCGGCGACGGCGTCAGTTCCAGCCCACGGCGGCCTGCGGCGCGCGGAGGCTGGGTGTAAACGGCTGCTATCTCGTGTCCGGCCTCGGCGATCGCGCGCAGCACCGGCACCGAAAACTCCGGCGTGCCCATGAAGATGACGCGAAGCGGCATTTTGTCCTGCAATCCTGTTTACGTGTATGCAAAGCCAGTTGGTTCAGGCGTCTGGTTCAAACGGGTTTACGATCTTCAGGTCAAGCCCGTCGAAGTCGCGAACATTGCGCGTTGCCAGCGTAGCGTCATGAGCCAGGCTGATAGCCGCAATCATGGCATCGGAAAGGCTGATCGGCCGGCCGATGTTTTCCCGCATTGCTCTAAGCTTGCCAGCCATACGGGGAATCGACCCGGCAAATTCGACGATGCGACCCGAAAACTGTTTCGAGACCAAATGGTCAAGAGCACGGACATGACGGTCCGAGCCAGTCTTGTTCAGAAACCTTTCGGCGCCGAAGGACTGCTCCATGACGACAGGACCGCACAGATAGAGATCGAGCAGGTCCTGTCTGCGAAACCACTCGACGACATTTGGATCGGGTGCTGGCCGGCTCGCTTCCGAGACGACATTCGTATCGAGGACAATCACTCTAAATCCTCGACAGGGCGTCCAAAGTCGCGTTTTCGTTCGGCTTCGATTTCATCCATCATCTGCGCAAATTCGTCGCTGATTGCGTTTTCCGATGCGAAGGCAGCGCGGATCGCATCCCAAGCCGAAAGCCCGGGCTCGGATCCGCCCTCCTTTTCCGCGACCATGCCTTTTCGCAACAGATCGATAGCCTTGATCGAGAGGCTTTGGCCGCCCTTGCGTGCCGCATGCTCGATTTCACGTTTCAACGGTTCGGGTATGTCTCTGATCAGCATATCGCCCATTGCCGCCTCCAGGATGATATCAATGATATCACACCAAGGAACGTCTCTCAATATGGAGTGGGTCGAATGTGATTTGAGGGGCTGGAATCCGGACCTATCCCACCAGCTTGCCCGGCGCCTTGTCCTTGGCGAGCTTCTTGAACTTCTTGACCACCATGTCGCGCTTCAGTTTCGAGATGTGGTCGATGAACAGCACGCCGTTGAGGTGGTCGATCTCATGCTGCAGGCAGGTCGCCATCAGGCCTTCGGCCTCGATCTCCTGCAGCTTGCCGTCGCGGTCGAGATATTTCACCCGCACCGAAGCCGGCCGTTCGACCTCGGCATAATAGTCCGGGATCGACAGGCAGCCTTCCTCGTAGACCGAGCGGGCGTCGGCGCTTGCGAGGATTTCGGGATTGATGAAGACATGCGGCGCCGGCGTCTCGTCTTCCTTGGCGAGGTCGATGACCAGCATGCGCAGCGGCTCGCCGATCTGGATTGCGGCCAGGCCGATGCCCGGCGCGTCATACATGGTCTCCAGCATGTCGTCGGCCAGTTTGCGCAAAGGCGCATCGACGCGTTCGACAGGTTTGGAAACCTGGCGCAGGATGGGATCGGGAAGGATGATGAGCGGCTTGATCGACATGGCGTCTCACCTAAGACGTCATGCGAAAAGCGTCAACCGGGGCGGTTTGCGCGCGTTCACGTTTTGATCTGTGCCAGACCGGCGAATCGGCTATGCTGGCGACATGAACGACCTTAACTCCATCCTTTCCGAACCTGTGGCCCAGCTTGGCGCCACGACGATCACGCTCGGCCATGCGCTGGTCTTCGGCGCGATCGTGTTTCTCGGCCTGTTCCTGGCGCTGGTGGTTGCCCTATGGCGGTCGGCCAGGGCGCGCACCATCGCCGCCGCGGAAGCCGCCGAACACGCCCGCGACGCCGAGGCGCGGATGGCCGGCATTTTGCAAAGCCAGGCCGAGATGCAGGGCCGCATGGGCGCCATCGCCGAGGTGTTCGGCGCCAGGCAGGCCGAACTTAACCAGTCGATCGGCCAGCGCCTCGACGCCATGACCGGCCGCCTCGGCCAGACCATGACCGAGCAGACCAAATCGACGCATGAGAGCCTGGCGAAATTGCAGGAACGGCTTGCGGTCATCGATACCGCGCAAGGCAACATCCAATCACTTGCCGGCCAGGTCGTGCAGTTGCAGGCGATCCTGTCCAACAAGCAGACGCGCGGCGCCTTCGGCCAGTCGCGCATGGAGGCGATCGTCGCCGACGGCCTGCCGATGGGCGCCTATGAATTCCAGGCGACGTTGTCGAATGGCAGCCGCCCGGACTGCCTGATCAGGATGCCGAATGGCGCTCCGTCGCTGGCCATCGACGCCAAGTTTCCGCTCGAAGCCTGGAACGCCATCCGCGCCGCCGATGGCGCCGACTTGCAGAAGGTCGCGGCCCAGGCCTTCCGCCGCGACATCGAGATCCATGTCCGTGACATCTCGGAAAAATATTTGATCCAGGGCGAGACGCAGGACACCGCCTTTATGTTCGTGCCGTCGGAATCGGTGTTCGCCGAAATCCACGAGAATTTCGACGCCGTTATCCAGAAGGCGCACCGCGCCCGTGTCATCATCGTTTCGCCGTCACTGCTGATGCTGTCGATCCAGGTCATCCAGGCGATCCTCAAGGACGCCCGCATGCGCGAGCAGGCACATCTGATTCAGGGCGAGGTCATCCGCCTGATGGAAGACGTCGCGCGCGTCGACGAGCGGGTGCGCCGGCTGCAGACGCATTTCACCCAGTCGGCCAAGGATATCGACGACATACTGGTGTCGACGTCGAAGGTGACCAAACGCGGCCAGAAGATCGAGGCGCTGGAGTTTGGCGAAAGCGAAGCTGAAGTGCGCGGCGGCGGGCCCGCCAAGGCCGAACCCGGGGTGCGGGTGGCGGATTCCAAGACAGGCCAGCTCAGGCTCCGTGTCGTCGAAGGCGACGATTAGACCGTAGCGACGATTACGTGTGCCTGGATTTTGGCCACCACCTCGCCGCTGCCGTGTCTGGCTGCAATCACGGCTGCGGCATGGTCGGTTGCGGTTTCCAGTTTTCCTCTGGCCTCGATTTCGTTGCGAAGCGGAGTTCCCTGGCAATAAGCAACGGCCGGAAGGCGCGGCGAGGAGGCCCGGCTTTGTTCGGCTCTCGTCTCGATCGCCACACGGGAGAAACCTGCATCTTCCAGTTCGCCGCGGATCAGCGCCGTGTCATGGTAGCCGTGCGGCGTGCGGGCTAGAAAGCGCGGCGGATCGTCCGGAAAAACCTCCGCAAGAGCGTTCGTCACATCATTGGCAAATACATTCTCTTCGATGCGATCCCATACGTTGAACAGGAAATGGCCCCCGGGCTTCAGGACCCGCTTTGCTTCGCGATAGCCGGCGGTGCGGTCGGGAAAGAACATCGCGCCGAATTGACAACAAACAAGATCGAAGGCCGCATCTTCAAACGGCAGCGCCATCGCATCAGCTTGGCGCCATTGGATGCGACTGCCCGGCGCTTGTCGCGAAGCGGCGTAGTCGAGCATCGGCTGGTTGAGATCGGTCACGATATAGCTTGCATCAGGGGACAGTTTTGGCGCCAGTGCGCGGGTGACAACCCCGGTGCCGGCGGCGATCTCCAAAACGGCGCTGGGCGACAGGGACGCTGCCCGTCGTGCAATATCCGCGGCGAACGGCTCGAAAATCAACGGCACCATGTAACGGTCGTAGTTTTCCGGAATCGAGCCGGCAAACACCTTGTCCGTTTCCGACATTGCTATCCCCGTCATCCGTTTGATGGTGAGCCTAGCACATCATCGTCCGGTTTGGGGCGCGTTTAACCGGAGGCAGGTGCTACTGCGCCTCCACGATGCTGATGCCCTCGAATTCCGGAAGCCAGTGCAGGGCCGATCGGTGCCATTTCTGTTGTGTCGGAACCAGATCCTCGCGTTGCCGCGCGGTTCCCGCCCTGATCCCATAGACCTTCGGGCCGTCGCCAACCGACGTCGCGTAAAGGTGCGAACCGCAGTCGCCGCAAAAGGCCTGGGCGCGCTTGGCGCCGCTCGATCCTGTCTTGATATAGATCTTGGGCGTGCCCTTGGTGATCCGGTAGCGATCCTCAGACGCGGGAACGGTGACACGAAAGGCCGTGCCGGTCAGTTGCTGGCAGTCCGTGCAATGACAGATGGAGGTCTTTTCCGGGTCGACCTCTGCCTCGTAGGTGATGGCGCCGCAATGGCACCCGCCGTCGATTTTCATGGTTGCTCCTCCGAAATCCGTCGACTGATCTTAGCGGGACCGGGCGATGAGGCCAACGGTGGACTGCTGGTCCAGGACTAGTCCGATGCCGCCTCGACCTGCTTGCGCCGGTGTTCCCAGGTTCCCGTCGTCTGCGGCTTGACGAACAGCCTGGTGATCTCCGGCACTTCTTTCTTCAAGAGCGACTCCAACCGTTCGACGCAGGCCTCGATCTCGGGCGCAGTCAGATGGTCCTCGAATTCGATGCTGAGGCCGGCGACGATCTCCTGCGGCCCGAGGTGTACGGTGAGAACGCCATTGGCGCGCTGCACCGCCGGATCCCGCTGGGCGATGGCCAGCACCTTGGCCTGCACTTCCAGCGAAGCCGGCTCGCCGATGAGCAGTCCCTTGCTTTCCCGCGCCAGGAAGATAGCGGTGGCGCCGAGGATGATCGCGATGCCTATGGAGGCGGCGCCGTCGAGTTCGGGCATGTCGAGGACTTCCGCCGCCAGGATGCCGGCAAAGGCGACGACGAGGCCGAGAAGGGCGGCGCTGTCCTCGAACAGGATCGTGTAGACACTCGGATCCTTGCTCGACTGCACGGCCTGCAGCCAGCCTTGCTTGCCCTTTTGCTGGCGGAACTCCTTCAGCGCCACATACCAGGAGCTGCCCTCGAACAGCACGGAGAGGCCGAGCACGATGTAATTGATTTTGGGATTGGCGATCGGCTCGGGCGCCATGATGTGGATGACCCCCTCGTAGAACGACACCCCGGCGCCGAGCGCAAAGACGAGCAGGGCGACGATAAAGCTCCAGAAATACAGCTCGCGGGCATGGCCGAGCGGATGCGTTCGGTCCGGCGGGCGGGCGGCGCGGTGCATGCCGTAGAGCAGCAGGCCGCCATTGCCGGTATCGACCAGCGAGTGGACGCCTTCCGACAGCATGGCCGAACTGCCGGTGAAGAAGGCGGCGACGAATTTGGTCAGCGCAATGGCGAGATTGCCGGCAAGCGCCGCGTAGATGACCGTCTTCGACCCGCCATGCGTTGCCATGCTGTCCCTCCAAGGCACCCAATGTAACGGCCCTGCGACCGAAGCTCCACGGGCATCACAACGCGCCAGAAGCCCGGCCGTTCAGGCCCTTGAAGGCTGGCTGGAGAAAAAGACGCCGCTATTCGATGATTTCGTCCGTCCAGACCTTGAAGCCGGCCAGCGTGCCCGGCCCGAAAATATGGGTCAGCGGCACGTCGGCGGCGTCGCGGCCGGAAGCGATCAGGATGCGGCCGATGCGCGGGGAATTGTTGCGCGGATCGAAGACATGCCAGCGGCCGCCGAGATAGACCTCCATCCAGGCGGCGAAATCCATGCTCGCCCAGGGTTTGGGCAAGCCGATGTCGCTGATGTAGCCGGTGCAGTAGCGGGTCGGGATGTTGAGCGCGCGGCAGAAGGTGACGGCGAGGTGGGCAAAGTCGCGGCAGACGCCGCTTTGCTCGCGATAGGCTTCGGCTGCGGTGCGCGTCGGCCGCGCATTGCCATAGCTGAAGACGATGTGGTTGTGAACGAAGTCGCAGACCGCCTGGACGCGCGCAATGCCGAGCGGCGTGTGCCCGAACAGCCGCCAGGCTTCGCTGGCCAGCAGGTCGCTCTCACAAAAGCGGCTCGGCAACAAGAACAGCAGCGTCTCCGACGGCAAGTCGCGCACCTCGTGCTGCCAGGCCATCAGGTCGCCCATCTCGAAGGTACCGGGATCGCGGATGACCGAATCGGTGCCGAAGGTGAAGCGTCCGGGTGGCGCGATGAAGCGGTTGCACCAATTGCCGAAACTATCGCGGTAGCTCTGGATCGGCACGGCCGGGTTGGACGTCAGGAAATCCGGACGCTCGAGATCGGATGCGCGGGAGTAATGGACGTTGAGCATCGCGATCAGCGGCGTTTCCTGCGGAAAGTCGAAGCTCATCTCGCAGCCGATGTGGATTCGCATTGTCGTCCTGACCGGACTGCCTGATCATCGCCGGGCGAAGGCATGGCCGATGCTGCAGTGCGAAGGCAACCATGGCACGGACCGGCATGGTTTACGAGCAAATTAGAAACCGGTTGAAAGCGTCCGGCTGGCGCTGGCGACAAGCGGCTAGCCTCTTGCAGTCCGGCGTTTCTCTTGTTTCACTTGGCATCCTAGCAATTGGAGGACCGAATCATGGCTAAAGGTGCGATGAAGGCCGGCAAGGAAGCCCGCAAGCCGAAGAAGGACGCCAAGAAGCCCGCCGCGGCTCCGGCGCTCAAGGCGCCTCCCGTCAAGGCGATAAGGCTCAAGGACAAGTAGGTCCGCCCGGGGTCGTTGAATCCGGGCACCCGTTTCGGCGTAGATTTTCACACCGGCGGCATCAACAATGCCGCCGGTGTTTTGTTGACCGGGCAGGCGAGGCCGCCTATATCGAACCCGCGAGGACGACCTCGCGCCTTCCCCGAAAAAGCCCGCCGGGACGACCCGCCATCCTCATGGAATGAAGTGCATCCCGATGTCGTGGATTTTTCTGTTTTTCGCCGGCCTGTTCGAGATCGGCTGGGCGATCGGCCTCAAATACACCGACGGCTTCTCGAAGCCGCTGCCGACGGTGCTCACCGTCGCGTCGATGATCGTCAGCCTGGGGCTGCTCGGTCTGGCGCTGAAGACGCTGCCTGTCGGCACGGCCTATGCGGTGTGGACCGGCATCGGCACGGTCGGCACGGCGCTGCTCGGCATCTGGCTGCTGGGCGAGCCGGCAACCGCGATCCGGCTCGGCTGCATCGCGCTCATTGTCTGCGGCATTATGGGGCTGAAGCTCGCCGCCTAGAGCAGTTCACCGTTTCACGGAAACGGCGATCTGCTCTATCTTTGTCTTTCTTAATTCCCAAGGGAAAGCGCTGCGCGCTTTTCCCGGGAAAACCGCTTCACACTTTTGCTGGAATTGCTTTAAGCCAAAGCAACCGAGGAAATCGGCGCACAAATACGTTCAGGGCCGCTGGAAGGCGACCCTGATGTCCGATCGTTTCGATCGAAGCGTTAGCGGGCGGAGAAGCCCGGAGGCGTCCGGCCGGTGCGCTGCTTGCGCGCCGCATAGCGTGCGTCGCGCTTGGCCTTGCGTTCGGCTTCGTCGGCCAGCAAACGGGCGATGCGCTCGTTTTCTTCGGCTTCCTTGATCTTCGCTTCAGCCTGCGCTGCCTCTTCGGCGGCAATACGCGCCGCTTCGGCTGCTGCCTCGCGCTCGGCCCGTTCGACCGCCTCGCGTGCCAGCTTTTCCTGCTTCAGCCTGGCCTTTTCGGCCTCGCGCTTTTCACGCGCCTCGAGGATCGCCTTGCGTTCGGCCTGTCTTGCCAGCACCGCAGGATCATCTGCCGCCGGCTTTGACTTGAAGCGCTCCAGAAGCGCCTTCTTTGCCTCGTTCGCGGCATTGCGCCGCTCGAAAATGTCTTTTTCCCTGTAGATAGCCAAGTCCACTTCCCTGAAGTCAATTCGCGACGCTTACATACGCGCGAAAACCGAGAGTTCAAGCGCCAAAACGGAATGCCAGCCATGAAATTCTACGCTGTTGCAGCCAGGAGACGCGCTTTTGCCGACCAAAGCCGACAGAAGCTGGCTGAAACCGACATGCACTGTTCACCATCCTCCCCTCTGGCGGCAAGGCGGCTCGGTCGCTACCTAAAGCGCGTCGCGCTTTCGGTCTTTTGTTTCTGTGCATGTCGTTCTCTCAAAACCGGGACCACTTTTGAGCGACATGCTCTAGCCGCAAAACCCAACCATTGGATGACAGATCATGGAACTCGGTCTCTACACTTTTGCTGACGTCAGTCCCGAGCCCGGCCCCGGCGCGATCGGCCCGCACGAGCGGCTGCGCAACCTGATCGAAGAGATCGAGCTGGCCGACCAGGTCGGCCTCGACGTCTTCGGTCTGGGCGAACATCACCGCCCCGACTATGCCGCTTCAGCACCGGTGGTGGCGCTGGCCGCCGCCGCTGAACGTACCAAACGCATCAAGCTGACCAGCGCGGTCACCGTGCTGTCCTCCGACGATCCGGTACGCGTCTTCCAGCAGTTCGCGACGCTCGACCTTCTGTCGGGCGGCCGGGCCGAGATCATGGCCGGGCGCGGTTCGTTCATCGAATCCTTCCCGCTGTTCGGCTACAATCTCGAAGACTATGACGAGCTGTTTGCCGAAAAGCTCGACCTGCTGCTGGCGATACGCGACAGCGTGAAAGTCACCTGGTCGGGCAATCTGCGTGCGCCGATCAACGACCGTGGCGTCTATCCGCGCCCGTTGCAGGACAAATTGCCGATCTGGATCGCCATTGGCGGCACGCCGCAATCGGCCGCCCGCGCCGGCGTGCTCGGCCTGCCGCTGGCGCTGGCCATCATCGGCGGCGAGCCGGCGCGCTTTGCGCCGCTGTTCGACATCTACCGCGAGGCTGCCAAGCGTGCCGGCACCGACCCCACGGAGCTCGCCACCAGCATCAATGTGCACGGCTTCATCGCCGAGACCACCGAGCAGGCGGCCGACGATTTCTATGGGCCGCAAGCCGAAGTAATGAACCGCATTGGCCGCGAACGCGGCTGGGGGCCGACGTCGCGGGCGCATTTCGATCAGTCGCGTGGCCCAAACGGCGCGCTGTTCGTCGGCAATCCTGAAGCTGTGGCGGAAAAGATCGTCGCCCAGCACAAGATCTTCAACAACGATCGCTTCCTGCTGCAGATGGCGATCGGCACCATGCCGCACGCCAAGATCATGAAAGCGATCGAACTCTACGGCACCAAGGTGGCGCCGATCGTGCGCAAGGAAACGGCGAAGGCGGCGCCGGCGGTCACGGCGCCCGCCGCGTAATTCGACGACGTCGTCTGGATTGTTGGCCTTGCCGGCTAACGGAACCTAGGGGCGGTAGAGGCGTTTCCGTCAGCGGAATGCACCAATTGCGGTGCGCTGTGGGGGAAAATGATGAAAGCCGAACCCGCCGCTTTGGGCGCAGTCCTTGCCGAGGCCGAAGAGGCGCGAGTCGTTGCCCGCGCGGACACGCATCTGATGCGTTCGCTGCTCATCGGCATTTTCATCCTGATGGCGATCTACGCGCTCTATTTCGCCCGCGCCTTCTTCATGCCGGTCATCCTCGCCTTCCTGCTCACGCTGACCCTGACGCCCATCGTGCGCTTCCTGCGCAAGCGCGGCATTCCCGAGGTGGTGTCGGCGACGTTGCTTGTCGTGCTGTCGGTGTGCGTCTTTGCCATCGCCGGCTACCTGCTCAGCGGTCCGGTCATCGACCTCCTCAACAACACCTCGTCGATCGGCCAGCAACTGACGGAGCGGCTGGCGCAATTGCGGCGTCCGCTCGAAAGGATCATGCAGATCTCGCATCAGATCGAACAGATGACCGAGACCTCGCAGGAGCCGGGCATCCAGAAAGTGGCGTTGGCGCAGTCCGGCATCCTGTCGGCGGCGGCCAGCAATATCCTGGCGGCAGGCACAAGCTTCACCATCATCTTCGTGCTGTCGCTGTTCCTGCTGGCGTCGGGCACGATGTTCTACGAGAAGATCATCCAGTCCTTCGCCAGCCTCAGCGAAAAGAAGCGGGCGCTGCGCGTCGTCTATGACGTCGAGCGCGAAATCTCGCACTATCTGCTTACCGTCACGATCATAAATGCCGGTCTCGGCGCCGTCATCGGCCTTGGCCTGTGGGCGCTCGGCATGCCCAATCCGCTGGTCTGGGGCGTCGCCGCCGCGCTGCTCAACTTCCTGCCCTATGTCGGCGCACTGTTGACCATCGTGCTTGTCTCGGTGATGGCGCTGATCAGCTTCGACACCATCTCCTACGCGCTTTTGGCGCCGGCCTTTGTCTTATTGTGCGACATCATCGAGGGCCAGTTTGTGACGCCGATGGTGGTCGGCCGGCGCCTTGAGATCAACGCCGTGGCGATCTTAATCGCCATCGCCTTCTGGTCCTGGCTGTGGGGCTTTGTCGGCGCGCTGATGGCCGTGCCGCTGCTGGTCGTCATCAAGGTGTTCTGCGACCATTTCGACGGCCTCGGCCATGTCGGCAACTTCCTCGCCGCACAGCAGACGGCGGTCGTGGTGGAGGACGAAGCGGCCGAGGAGAATGGCGAGGCCAAGGCATAGAGGCCGGTACTGCTTGCCGCCTCTTGCTTGTCGTCTCTTGTTTGTCGTCTTCCGATCGAGTGCCTATATCGATCCGGTCAAGCCGGACCCTGCCATGACCGACGCCTCCTTCGACCTCGACGCCTATTTCGCCCGGATCAGTTATCGCGGTCCGATCGATGCGTCGCTCGACACGCTGAAGGCGCTGCACCGGCAGCACCCGCAAGCGATCCCCTTCGAGAACATGGATCCGTTGCTGGGCATCGCGGTGAAGCTCGATCTCGCTTCGCTGCAGGACAAGATTTTCGCGCGCCGCCGCGGCGGCTACTGCTTCGAACACAATTTGATCCTCATGCATGCGCTGAAGGCGCTGGGCTTCGAGGTCAGCGGCCTCGCGGCGCGGGTTCTGAGGGGTCTGCCGGAGGACGCCATTACCCCGCGCAGCCACATGCTGTTGCGGATCGAGCTCGACGGCAGGACCTACATTGCCGATGTCGGCTTTGGCGGCCTGACGATGACCGCGCCGCTGTTGCTCGAGCCGGGCCTCGAACAACAGACCCCGCACGAAACATTCCGCATCATCGAGACGTCAGATCATTTTCGGGTACAAGCCAATGTCGGCGGCGACTGGCAGATACTCCACCGCTTCGACATGCAACCGGCCCATGACGTCGATTATGCGGTCGCCAATTACTTCGTCTCGACCCATCCGACTTCGCATTTCCTGTCCTCCGTCGTTGCGGCGCGCGCCTTGCCCGACCGGCGCTATGCGCTGCGCAACGCCAGGCTGTCGACGCATCATGTCGGCGGCCGCAGCGAGCAACGCGAGATCGCGACAGCGGCGGAATTCGCCGACATTCTGGAAAGCCAGCTCGACATCATCATCCCCGACCGCGCCGCCTTCGAAACCAAGGTCCGGCAGCTGAACATTGTAAAGGCTTGAGGCCCATGACCGCTCTTTCCGTTCTCGACCTGTCGCCGATCGTCGAAGGCAGCGACGCCTCGCAGTCACTGGCCAATTCGCTCGACCTCGCCCGCCATGCCGAGCAGCTCGGCTACAAGCGCTACTGGCTGGCCGAGCACCACAACATGCCGGGTATCGCCAGTGCGGCGACCGCGGTCGTCATCGCCCATGTCGCCGGCGGCACCAAGACGATCCGCGTCGGCGCCGGCGGCATTATGCTGCCCAACCATGCGCCGCTTGTGATCGCCGAGCAGTTCGGCACGCTGGCGGCACTGCACCCCGGCCGCATCGACCTCGGCCTCGGCCGCGCGCCCGGCACCGACATGGGCACGGCGCGTGCGCTGCGCCGCAACCTCGAGGCGTCAGACAATTTCCCCCAGGATGTCGTCGAGCTGATGGGGTATTTCCAGCCGGCCGAGGCAGGTCAGCGTATCCAGGCTGTGCCCGGCGAAGGCCAGAAGGTGCCGGTCTGGATTCTCGGCTCAAGCCTCTATGGCGCGCAGCTCGCCGCCATGCTTGGCCTGCCCTATGCCTTTGCTTCGCATTTCGCGCCGGCCGAGCTCGACCATGCGCTGGAGATCTACCGCTCGCGCTTCCAGCCCTCCGACCAGCTGGACAAGCCCTATGTCATGCTCGGCCTCAACGTCTTCGCCGCACCGACCGATGCCGAGGCAAAACTGCTGTTCACCTCGCTGCAGCAGGCCTTCGTCAACCTGCGCACCGGACGACCAGGCCGCCTGCCGCCGCCAGTCGAGGGCTATGACCAGACGCTGGAGCCGATGGCCAAAACCATGCTTTCGCAGGCGCTGTCGTGCGCGGTCGTCGGTTCGCCCGAAACCGTCCGGCAAGGCATCGACGCCTTCGTGCGCCGCACCGGCGCCGACGAGCTGATGGTGACCGCACAGATTTTCGACCATGCGGCGCGCGTGCGTTCGTTCGAAATCCTGGCCGAGGCGCACAAATCGCTGTCGCAAGCCGCGTGAGTCGCCAGTGAAGCTTTTGCAGGAGAGGCTCGTCTGCTAAGGGCAGACGCCTTCCTCAGCCGAGAGCCTTGCCGTGACCCATGACCTCGACCAGCGCATGCATTTCGCCATCGATCTGGCGCGACGCGCCGGCGAACTCGGCCTGAAATACTTCCGCGACCTCGAAAACCTGACCATCGAGAGCAAGGGCCATCAGGACCTGGTTTCCGATGGCGACCGCGAGGTCGAACTGTTCATCCGCGCAGCGATCGCCGCCGCCTATCCGCAGGATGGCATTGTCGGCGAGGAACATGCCGCGGTTGAGGGATCGACGGGCCATGTCTGGGTCATCGACCCGATCGATGGTACCGCCAACTTCGTGCGCGGTATTCCGGCCTGGTGTGTGGTCATCGCCTGCGCCAAGGATGGCGAGGTGGTCGTCGGCGTCATCCACGAGCCGTCGACCGGCGAAACTTTTCACGGCCGCCGCGGCGGCGGCGCTTTCGTCAATAGCCGACCTATCAAGGCCAGCACCGCCGGCCTTGGGGAAGGATCGGTCGGAACCGGGCTGTCGAACCGCGCGGAGACGAAGCATGTCACCGTGCTGATCGGCCTGATCGTGGCAGAAGGCGGCGTCTTCTTCCGCAACGCATCGGGCGCGCTGATGCTGGCCTATTCGGCATCCGGCCGGTTGCTCGGCTATGTCGAGGAACACATGAATGCCTGGGACTGCCTGGCCGGCATGCTTCTGGTGGAAGAGGCCGGCGGCATGGTGCTGAAACCGGACCCGAAGACCGTGCTTGCCCAGGGAGCGCAGGTGATCGCCGGCGGCAAGCATGTGTTCCCGAAGCTGCAGGCGCTGTGCGCGCAGGCCTTCGGACCGCCGCCTGCCGGTATTGCGCAGGGTTAGGCTACTTGTTCAACGCATAGGCTGTGGGTTAAAAGCGGACAGGCATTCAGGGGGATGCCCTGTTGCCGGAAACGGCAATTCCATCGGTTCAAGGGCCTGCCGATGAACATGCATAACACCATCCGGCCAGACCGAACCGCGTTGGGCAGCGGGCCGGCGCAGGCGATCGCCGGCATCTTTGCGCAAGAATTGCAGCTGACCTCGGTCGGCCTCGACGACAATTTCTTCGATCTCGGCGGTGATTCGCTGGCTGCCGAAACTCTTGTGCTTGCGGTGCAGAGCCGGTTCGGCGTCAAGCTGCAGACCTCTGTGCTGCTGGAAGCGCCAACGCCGCGCGAATTCGGCAGACTGATCGCGTTGCAATTGCCCGAGCACCCGGCGCGGCGGCTGGCGGTGCAGGTTTTCGGCAGCCACGGCCAGGAGCCGATCGCCATGATCCATGGCATTTCCGGTTCGGCGCTGTTCGCCAACCGTTTCGGCAAGGCGCTGAAGCAACGCTATTCCATCATCGCCGTACGCGGCATGGGGCTCGAGCCCGGCGAGACGCCGTATGGCAGCGTCGAGGAGATCAGCGCCAATTATTTCGACGGCTTGAGCTCGGCCACCGGCCAGCACCCGCACGTCATCGGCGGCATCTGCCTTGGCGGGCTGCTGGCAATCGAGGTCGGAAGGCTGACCTTCGAGGCGACCGGCGAGCGGCCGGCTTTGCTGCTGATCGACCCGCCGCCGCTGGGTTCGGCCTGGCTGAAGCCGATGGCGGACAATCGCATGACCGCACAAAGGCGGCGCCAAATCACCCGCAAGGTCGTCTACTGGCGGCTGCTGCGCGACACGCTGGCAGCGGTCGGGCTTGGGCAGTCCAGGCTTGGGCGTCACACCAGGCAGAAGGCCTTCAAGAGCATGCTGGTGCGCGCTGCTGCGGGTTTCTCACCGTCTTCCTACCCTTGCGACATACTGGTCGTCGCCAGCTCGGAATGGAGCGCCACCACGGTCGAGCAGTACAAAGACTGGGCGAGCGAGAACACGCGGGTGGAAACGGTCGTCATGCCGGGCACCCATGACAAGTTCCGGGCCGCCAACATGGATGCGATCGACGCTGCGATCATCGCCTTCCTCGACGCCAGGCGCGCGCCGGCCGGAATGCCGGTCCGCTAGATGGGTTTTGGCCGCGACGTACTGGCTGCCTTCGCCGGCCATGGCGACCGCGTGGCAATGGTCAGTGGTCGCGACCAGATCACCTATGCGCAAGCGCTGACCCAGATCGACCATCTCGCCGCCAATTTCAGCGCGCTCGGTATTCGCCCCGGCGATCGCGTCGGGCTGGCCATGATCGGCAATATCGATGTCGTGCTGTCGACCCTGGCCTGCTGGAAGCTTGGCGCCACGGTTTCGATTGCCGACTTTCGTGCGCCGCGCAGCCAGCGGGCGCAGTTTGCGCGCGACTTCGTCCTGACGCTGATCCTCGAAAGCCGCAGCCCACCAGGGGACGATGTCTATCCAGGCGTCGCTTTCCAGGATGACTGGAAACACACCTCGCCTGCGCCCTATTCCGGCGCTCCTGGCGACGACAGCAATCCAGCCTTCCTGATGTTCTCGTCCGGCACGACCGGTGACCCAAAAGGCTATCTGCAGTCGCATGAGGCGCTTGCCGGGCGCGTGACGGGGCGCCGGCGCGGGCTGACCGGGACGGTCATGCGTCTGCTGACGCCGATGGTGATGTCCTATTCGGCGACGCGCCACCAGGTGTTCAGCTATCTGCGCCATGGCGGGACGGTGAATTTCTTTCCGCCGCTGTTCACGCCGTCCGAGCTGATCGAGGGTCTGCTGTCCTTCCAGGCCAGCGGCACGGCCCTGCCGCCACCGGTGATTACACGGCTGGTGCGCGAAGTGGGCGAACGCTCGACCCGGCTGCTGCCGGACCTGGCGGTGCTGTTCAGCATCGGCGGACCGGCAACTGTCGAAGACAAGCTGGCGGCCTACCGCAATCTTTCGCCGGGATATCGCATCAATTATGCGTCGAGCCTGACCGGCGGCATCACCACGCTGTCCGGCGCCGATGTGCTGGCCAAGCCCGGCACTGCCGGGCGCCCGTTTGCCGATGTGCGTGTCGAAATTCTCGATGCGGACGGGCGCGTGCTCGGCAAGGGCGAGAGCGGACTGATCAAGGCCTGGACGTCGACCATGGCTTCGGCGGTGGTGTCGGCGGGAAACAAACCGTTCGTCGACCCCAAGGTCATGGGCGCCGGCTGGGGCATTCCCGGCGACATCGGCTTTGTCGACGATGACGGTTTCCTGACCATTGTCGACCGCGAGGCCGACATGATCGTGCGCGGCGGCGTCAATGTCGCGCCGCAGGAGCTGGAGAAACTCATCCGCACCCATCCCAAGGTCAGGGATGTTGCGGTCGCCGGCTTTCCCGATGCGACGATGGGCCAGGAGATCGCCGCCTTCATCGTCGCCGACCAGGGAAGCGTGGCCGAGTTCGAGGCCTTCCTGCGCGCCAACACCTCGCCCGACCGGCGGCCGCGCGAGGTCAGGCTGGTGAGTTCGCTGCCCTACAGCGACAATGGCAAGCTGCTGCGCCGGCGCCTTGTCGAAACGCTGTCGCCGGCTGCCGCTAAGGCTTAGCCGTTTGCCTCGACAGGCTGCTTCAGCAGGTTTCTGGCTCGAACACCGCCGGGCCCGCCTTGAGCTCTTGCGCTACCTGCGCATCCGCGCCGCCGTTCAGAAATCTTTAAAAGGATCGGCCAGCCAGGGCGCTGGCCAGGGCTGCGACGCCAGGAGATCGAACACAGCATAGATGCAAAGCGTCGTGCCCGCGGCGACAGCCAGCGCCATCTTCGGCGACCGCGATCCGAGCATCCAGATACCGCCGCCAACAAAGACGAACGTGGCCGTGAGATGGCCTGCCAGCAGGACCAGGAAGGCGAGCACCAGGCAGAGGCCAAGCACGGTGAGATTGCCCTTCATCGCCGGCCCATCGGAAGGCTGCCATTCGCCGGCCGGCGTTACCTCTGCGCCGCTGGCAGACACCGGCTTTCGCCAGCGCAGCATGGTCTGGATAGTCGTCAACAAGGAAAACAGCGTCAGAAGGCCGGCTGTGATGGCCGGGAAGATGGCGGCCTCGAAGGGAAAATCGAGCAACGCGGTGACCAGAGCCGCGACGCCAAGCAGCGTCAGCGCACTGCTGGCGGCGATATCGGGCAACGCCGGCGGCAAGGCCTCGGCATTGCCGCGGGCCTTGATCCAGGACACGGTCTGCCTGACCACGCCGGCAATGGCGAGGCCGAGCAGGATGAGCACCAGCGGCTGTTTCAGCCAGGCCCAGCCGGAAATCTGGTAGGCGAGGAAGAAATAGTTTTCGAGGCTGGGGCCGAGCACGAAGCCGAGCGAAAAGGCCGAGCGCGGCCAGTTGAGCTCCTTCATTCCCATGCCGACCGCGCCGACCAGCATTACCAGCAGGAAGTCGAAAGCGCTCATATTGGTTTGGTAGGCGCCGACGACGATAAAGGTGACCACCAGTGGCACCAGGATCGCTGCCGACACTTGCGCGATACGCGCCAACTGCCTGGTCAACAGCAGGCAAGTCACGGCGCCGACGATGTTGGCGACGGCAATCGACAGCACCATCGAAACGGTGATCGCGGCGTTCTTGCCGAGCATATCGGGGCCGGGGACAAGGCCGTGGATGACAAAGGCGCCGAGCAGGATGCTCATCGAAGCCGATCCCGGCACGCCGAAGGCGATGGTCGGGATGAGCGAGCCACCCTCCTTGGCGTTGTTGGCGCTTTCCGGCGCAATGACGCCGCGCACATTGCCCTGGCCGAATTTCGGCCCGAGACCCGGCCGGCGCGAGGCATGGCCATAGGCGATCCAGTCGAGCACGGCGATGCCGATGCCGGGCACGGCGCCGAGCAGCGAGCCGATGGCGCTGCAGCGCAGCACCAGCGGCCATTCGCGCAGCGTATCCCTGATGCCTTGCCACATGCCGGCATAGGTCGGCCGCTCGGCGTTGCCCTGGATCGAGCCGCGCATGAGCAGCGAGGCCAGTTCGGGTAGGCCGAACAGACCGAGAAAGACCAGCGAAATCGGCAAGCCATCCCAGAGGTAGATCTGGCCAAAACTCCAGCGCTCGATGCCGGCAATGCTGTCGATGCCGATGAAAGAGGCCAGCATGCCGAGCATCGCCGCCGCCAGACCCTTTAACGGCTGGCTGCCGGCAAGGATGGCGACGATGGAGAGGCCGAAGGCGCAAATGGCGAAGAAATCCGGCGTCTTGAGGTAGAGCACCAGCGGGCGCATGACGGGAATTGCCGCCGCCAGCACCAGCGCGCCGAACACGCCGCCGATCATCGAGGCCGAATAGGAGGCGCCGAAGGCGCGTGCCGCTTCGCCCTTCTTGGCCATGGCATGGCCGTCGAGCACGGTTGCCGCGGCACCAACCGAGCCCGGAACGCCGAACAGGATGGCCGGAATGGTGTCCGACGTGGTGGTGACCGAACCCATGCCGAGCAGCAGCGCGAAGGCGGCAAAGGGGTCCATATTGTAGGTCATCGGGATCAGCAGGGCCATGGCGAACAGGCCGCCAATGCCCGGCACGACACCGACGACAAGGCCGGCGAACACGCCGGTAACCAGCATGAGCATGCGAAATGGCTGCGCCATCTCCGCAATGGCGGTAAGGATCAGATCCACATTAGGCCTATTTCACGAGTTCCCGGGCAGCGGCGAAGACCGCAGGCGTGGCTTTCAGCTGTTGCGCGACCAGCTGGCTGATCGCTTCGCCGGATGTCGGTTTGAGGGTGAGGTCGCCAAGCTTCGTAGCATCGGCGAGAAAATCGGCGTCCACGACCATCGCGGAATAGGCCTTGCGCAGCGCGTCGACGGTCTCTTTCGGCACGCCGGGCGGGGCGACGAGCGGGTGGTGGATGTGCAGCGCCGATTCGATGAGATCAGCCGCCTGACGTGCCGTCGGGTCGGCGATGGTTGCCGAAATGCTCGGCGTCGCGCCGGAACCGCCCTGCCCGAACGTGCCGATAATGTTGATCGCGGCGCGATCGCTTCTGAGCAGGGAGCTCGATACCCCGCACATGCCGGCGATCTCGCCGCGTTGCATGGCGAGTTCGATATCGGCGGTGCCGTCGAAACCGGTGACGATCTTGTATCTGGCCTTCATGCCGTTCTTGGCCAGTGCGGCGAAGATATATGTCGTGCTGTTCTTGCCTGTCGCTCCGATCAGGAAATCCGACTGCAGGAACTTTTCCATCGTGTCGATGCCGGATTGCTTGCTGGTCAGGCAATAGGCTGGATCATCGACCAGCGAACCGATCCACTGCAAGGCAAGCGGGTCGAAAGTCGCGTTTTCGGGATCGACGATCGGGGCGTAGAACATAGCCTCGCTGATCGAGGCGATGACGCTGCCGTCGGTCGGTTCGCTGCCGACGAGCATCTTGGTGAGCTTCAGACTGCCACCACCCGGCACATTCTGCACAATGATGTTGGGCTGCCCGGGCAGAAACCGGCCGAGATGACGCGCAATCAGCCTCGAAGTCTGGTCATAGCCGCCACCCGCGCCATAACCGACCTTGATGGTGATTGTCTGGAATTCGACTGCCTGGGCCGGCAGACTCAGGGCGAATGGCAGGCCGACAGCCACAAGAAGGGTGCGCAATCGCCCGAAAATCCGGCCCATTATCAATTCCCCCAAGATGTAGCGCCACTATATCTGGCGGGAAAACGATTAGAAGCCGCGTTTTCGTCCACCTTGGCCTTTGGCAGTGCCATCCGTCCGGACCGCCGGGCGGCCGATCTGGCGTGGTAAGCGCCGCATGTGGACGCCCGTGCGCAGAATGCTTGCGCCCGATGCCGCCTGTTCTTATATACGCGCCAAGCCGCCCAGCGCCGGCATGCCGGTAGCCGGGGCGGAATTTCTTGTGAACAGGGGCTTTCGTCGGAACGCCTTACGGGTCCTGAGAGCCTGCTTAGCGGAGAGACTAGAAAAATGGCAAAAGTAATCGGTATCGATCTCGGCACCACCAACTCCTGCATCGCCATCATGGATGGCAAGGAACCCAAGGTAATCGAGAATGCGGAAGGCGCGCGCACGACGCCTTCCATCGTCGCCATCTCGGGCGACGGCGAACGTCTCGTCGGCCAGCCGGCCAAGCGCCAGGCGGTCACCAATCCTGAAAATACCATCTTCGCGGTCAAGCGCCTGATCGGCCGCCGCTATGACGATCCGGTGACGGAAAAGGACAAGAAGCTTGTCCCCTACAAGATCATCAAGGGCGACAATGGCGATGCCTGGGTCGAAGCCGGCGGCAAGAAGCAGTCGCCCTCGCAGATCTCGGCCATGATCCTGCAGAAGATGAAGGAAACGGCGGAAGCCTATCTCGGCGAGAAGGTCGAGAAGGCGGTCATCACCGTTCCGGCCTATTTCAACGACGCCCAGCGCCAGGCCACCAAGGACGCCGGCAAGATCGCCGGCCTGGAAGTTCTGCGCATCATCAACGAGCCGACGGCAGCCGCGCTCGCCTACGGCCTCGACAAGAAGGATGGCAAGACCATTGCCGTCTATGACCTTGGCGGCGGTACGTTCGACATTTCGGTGCTCGAGATCGGCGACGGCGTGTTCGAGGTGAAGTCGACCAATGGCGACACCTTCCTCGGCGGCGAGGATTTCGACATGCGTCTCGTCGAATATCTGGCGGCCGAGTTCAAGAAGGAACAGGGCATCGACCTGAAGAACGACAAGCTTGCCCTGCAGCGCCTCAAGGAGGCGGCTGAAAAGGCCAAGATCGAGCTGTCGTCGACGACGCAGACCGAAATCAACCTGCCCTTCATCACCGCCGACGCAACCGGCCCGAAGCACCTGACGCTGAAGCTGACCCGCGCCAAGTTCGAGCAGCTGGTCGACGACCTCGTCCAGCGCACGATCGAGCCGTGCAAGGCGGCGCTCAAGGATGCCGGCCTGAAGGCCGGCGAGATCGACGAAGTCGTTCTGGTCGGCGGCATGACCCGCATGCCCAAGATCCAGGAGATCGTGAAGCAGTTCTTCGGCAAGGAGCCGCACAAGGGCGTCAACCCGGATGAGGTCGTCGCGCTCGGCGCCGCCATCCAGGCCGGCGTGCTGCAGGGCGATGTCAAGGACGTACTGCTGCTCGACGTGACGCCGCTGTCGCTCGGCATCGAGACGCTGGGCGGCGTGTTCACCCGCCTGATCGAACGCAACACGACGATCCCGACCAAGAAGAGCCAGGTGTTCTCGACCGCCGAGGATTCGCAGTCGGCCGTGACCATCCGCGTCTTCCAGGGCGAGCGTGAAATGGCGGCCGACAACAAGGCGCTCGGCCAGTTCGACCTGGTCGGCATCCCGCCGGCGCCGCGCGGCGTGCCGCAGATCGAGGTCACTTTCGACATCGACGCCAACGGCATCGTCAATGTTTCGGCCAAGGACAAGGGCACCGGCAAGGAGCACCAGATCCGCATCCAGGCCTCGGGTGGTCTTTCGGACGCCGACATCGAAAAGATGGTCAAGGACGCCGAAGCCAATGCCGAGACCGACAAGCAGCGGCGTGCGCTGGTCGAGGCCCGCAACCAGGCCGAGGCGCTGGTGCATTCGTCCGAGAAGTCGCTGAAGGAATATGGCGACAAGGTTTCGGAAACCGAGCGCACGGCGATATCGGATGCGATCGCCGCGCTGAAGACTGCGGCCGAGGGCGACGACGCTGCCGATATCGAGGCCAAGTCGCAGACGCTTGCCGAAGCTTCGATGAAGCTTGGCCAGGCCATGTACGAGGCCTCGCAGAAGGAAGCGGCGGAAGCCGACGCCAAGGCGGACGCCGCCAAGGATAGCGACGTGGTCGACGCCGATTTCGAAGAAATCGACGAAGACGACGACAAGAAAAAGTCGGCCTGAACGGCCTGACGGCAAGATAGTGCGGAAAGCCCGGCACAGGCCGGGCTTTTTTGCAACCCTCGCTGAAAAAAGTGCGGGTCCTGCCGAAAAAGTCACCGAAAAACACGGACAAGTCCGCGCCGGCCCTAGCATCCGGGCAGCACCGCTCCTAAATCGAGACAACGTGCCGGCAAACGACGCGACATGCATCAAGACGTTGAGCATCCGGATTGCGGGAAAAGATGAAAGCTGATTTCTACGAAACGCTGGGCGTACAAAAGGGCGCGGACGACAGGGAGCTCAAGAGTGCTTTCCGCAAGCTTGCCATGCAGTTCCATCCCGATCGCAACCCCGGCGATCATTCCTGCGAGCACAAATTCAAGGAAATCAACGAAGCCTACGAGACGCTGAAGGACCCGCAGAAGCGTGCGGCCTATGATCGTTTCGGTCACGCCGCCTTCGAGCAAGGCGGCATGAATGGCAGCGCGCAAGGTTTTGGCGCCGGCGGCTTCGCCGACATTTTCGAGGATATTTTCGGCGACATGATGGGCGGGCGCCAGCGCCGCTCTTCCGGCGGCCGCGAGCGCGGCGCCGATCTGCGCTACAATATGGAAATCACGCTCGAAGAGGCGTTTGCCGGCAAGACCGCGCAGATCCGCGTGCCGGCCTCGATCTCATGCACGGAATGCTCCGGCAGCGGCGCCAAGCCCGGTACCCAGCCGGTGACATGCTCGATGTGCCATGGTCACGGCAAGGTCCGCGCCACGCAGGGTTTCTTTTCGATCGAGCGCACCTGCCCGCAATGCCAGGGCCGCGGCCAGACGATCAAGGACCCGTGCCCGAAATGCGCCGGCCAGGGCCGTGTCACCGAGGAACGCTCGCTGTCGGTCAACATTCCGGCCGGCATCGAGGACGGCACCCGCATCCGGCTTGCCAATGAGGGCGAAGCCGGCCTGCGCGGCGGCCCCTCGGGCGACCTCTATATTTTCCTGGCGGTGAAGCCGCACGAATTCTTCCAGCGCGACGGCGCCGACCTTTACTGCAAGGTGCCGATCTCGATGATGACGGCAGCGCTCGGCGGCTCGTTCGAGGTGACGACGCTGGACGGCAGCCAGACCAAGGTGAAAGTGCCCGAAGGCACCCAGAACGGCCGCCAGTTCCGTCTCAAGGGCAAGGGCATGCCGGTGCTGCGCCAGCCCAATGTCGGCGACCTCTACATCCAGACCGCGGTCGAGACGCCGCAGAACCTGTCGCGGCGCCAGCGGGAGCTGCTGGAGGAGTTCGAACAGCTGTCGTCAAAGGAAAACTCGCCCCAGTCGAGCGGTTTCTTCGCCCGCATGAAGGACTTTTTCGAATCCTTCAGCGAGCGCTGACATTTTTCCTGACGCAAGTCGTTGTCCCAAACCGCTTCACACTTTTGGGCGACTTGCGTTAGCGCTTCCCGAACGTCATCAACATCTTATGCCAGATCGTGCCTTGCCTTGGACCTGTTAGCTGCTAAGTAGCGTGCAGGGGGGTGGTTGAGGAGAACTTGTATGGCACGTGGTCCGGGATTGCGGAAGGCGCTGGCGGAAAAGTTCGACGACGAACTCAAATTCTTCAAAGGCTGGATCGACAAGCCGAAGACCGTCGGCTCGATCGTGCCGACAAGCTCCATCACCGCCCGCAAGATGGCTTCGATCGTCAATCCGAAGTCCGGCCTGCCGGTGCTGGAAGTCGGCCCCGGCACAGGCGTCATCACCCGCGCCATCCTCGCCCAAGGCGTGAAGCCCGAAAATCTCTATGCGGTAGAATACAACACCGATTTCGTGCGCCACCTGCGCCAGCTCTATCCCGGTGTCAACGTCATCGAGGGCGACGCCTTCAATCTCAATGCGACGCTCGGCGACAAGCGGGACATGGTCTTCGATTCCGTCGTCTCCGGCGTGCCGCTGCTCAATTTCCCTGTGGCACAGCGCATCGCCTATATCGAAAGCCTGCTCGACCGCATCCCGGTGGGGCGGCCGATCGTACAGCTGACCTACGGGCCGCTGTCGCCGATCCCACCCGGCCGCGGCGACTACACGGTCAAGCATTTCGATTTCATCTTCCGCAACATCCCGCCGACGCAGCTGTGGATCTACCGCCGCGAGGCGCATTGATTTGAGTGATCCTTGGCTGTACCTGTCCCGTGACAAGGTTGGCCAATGGCAGTGATTCCGAAAATCCTCGTCTTTGCCGGCTCGGTGCGCAGCGGCGCCTTCAGCGGCAGGACCGCCGATGTGGCGCAGAAGGAGCTGGCCATGCAGGGCGCCGAGGTGACGCGCATTTCGCTGGCCGACTATACGCTGCCGATCTTGGACGAAGATCTCGAAAAGGAAAAAGGCGTCCCCGACAATGCCGTGAAGCTCGGCCGGCTGATCGCCGTCCATGACGGGCTGCTGATCGCGACGCCGGAATATAACGGCTCGATCCCGCCGCTGCTCAAGAACACGATCGACTGGGTAAGCCGGGTGCGCACGGATAGTGGCCGCACATTCAGGCCGTTTGTCGGCAAGGTCGCGGGCCTGTGTTCGTCTTCCAACGGACATTTCGCCGGGATACGCTGCATCAACCATCTGCGCGCCGTGCTGGTGCGCTGCCGGATGGAAGTGGTGACACCGGAATGCTCGGTAGCCCATGGCGGCAGTGCCTTCGACGCCGACGGCAATTTCAGGGATGAGAGACTGACCAAATCGATGGAGCACCTATGCCGCACGCTGATCGAAACCTCGCGCATGCTGTCGACCCGGATCGGGGCATGATTGCCGGGGCCACGCAGGCACACACCATGAGAGACAGGCTGATTGTCGGGCTCGACGTGCCGACCGTGAAAGAAGCCGAACAGGCGGTGCGCGAGCTCGATGGCGTCGTCTCCTTCTACAAGATCGGCTACCAGCTGGCGTTCGCCGGCGGGCTAGACTTCGCCAGGGACCTGGCTAGCAACGGCACCAAGATCTTTCTCGACATGAAGCTGCTCGACATCGACCACACGGTGGCCAAGGGGGTCGAGAACATCGCGCGCATGGGCATGACCATGCTCACCATCCATGCCTATCCCAAGGCGATGCGTGCCGCGGTGGAAGCCGCCAAGGGCAGCGATCTCTGCCTGCTGGCGGTCAGCGTGCTGACCTCGATGGACGAGCAGGACGTGATCGACGCCGGCTATGAATATGATCCGCACACGCTGGTGCTGAGGCGAGCCGAACAGGCGCTGCATGCCGGCATGGGCGGCGTCGTCTGCTCGGCCGAGGAGGCGGAAGCGGTGCGCCGCATCGTCGGCCCCGACCTGGCGGTGGTGACACCCGGCATCCGGCCCAAGGGCAGCGACCATGGCGACCAGAAGCGGGTGGTGACGCCCGGCCAGGCAATCCGCAACGGCTCCAGCCATCTTGTTGTGGGCCGCCCGATCGTCGCTGCAAGCGACAGGCGTGCAGCGGCGGAGGCCATACTGGAAGAGATGCGCGCCGCCTGACATTTTTCGAACCAGGAGAAGAGCAATGCCAAAGGGATACTGGATCGCCCGCGTCGATGTGCGCGATGCTGAAGGCTACAAGGACTATGTCGCGGCGTCGAAGCTCGCCTTCGACCGCTTTGGCGCGAAATTCCTGGCGCGCGGCGGCGAGCACGAAAAGGCCGAGGGCCAGGGCCGCGCCCGCAACGTCATCATCGAATTCGAATCGCTCAGCGTGGCGCATGATTGCTATCACTCGCCGGAATACCAGCGCGCCGTCGCCATCCGCCAGAAGGTGGCCGACGGCGAGATCGTGCTGGTGGAGGGGGTCTAGCGCCTCAACCTGTTCGCGGCGGTTGCGGCCATCGCATCGGTCAGTGTCATGCCCCATTGCTGCCGGCAATAGGCGCGGAAATCGAAGCAGGGCAGGCCGGGGCAGACCTCGAACTCGATGAGGTGGACGTGATCGTCGGCCTCGACCCTGAAGTCGATGGAAAACACGTCGCGCAGGCCAAGCCCGCTCATTAGTCGCTCGGCAATACGACGGATGGTTGCCGCGGCGGCCGGCTGGGCGTCGACGACCGGCTCCAGCACCGGTTCGCTGTAGAGCCCGGCTGCCTTGGCGGCCTCGCCGGTGTCGCCGTAAAGCGCCATCGAGTCGGCCATGGTCTGGAAATCGCCGCCGGAATCGACAAAGGCGATGCCGAGCGCTTCGGCGCCGGTTTCCGGCTCAAGCCCGAGGAAGCTGGCGCGGACATTGCGGCCGGCGACATAGGGCTGGACGACGACATCGTCGCGATAGGCGGCATAGACACGCCGGCTAAGTTCCAGCGCGTGCTGCAGCTCGTGGCAGCGCGAATCCGGCCAGATCCCGACCTTGGAGCCGAGCCGGTTGGGCTTGACGAACCAGCCGGCGGCTGATGGCGGGGGCTCGGCCAGCCAGCGGCCGTTGCGGGCGAGGCCGGCCTGCGGCACCGGCAGGCCGAGCGCGCCGAGCACGGCGCCGGAACGGAACTTGTCCTGGCAGAGCGCGAACAGCGCATCGTCGGCGCCGATGGTTTTGAGCCCACTCAGCCTGGCGAGCGCCGGTGCCGCCGCACCACGGAAATAGGCGATGCCGTCGGTCAGCGTCCAGACCAAGGTCGTTTCAGGATCGGCTTTCGCCAGCGTTGCTGCCGCATCGTCGAGTTCGACCGGCAGGAAGGCGAGGCTGCGTCGCTCGCAAGCGGCGGCAAGTTCATCGAATTCGGGGGCAAGATCGGTCGATTGCGCCAAATAGGACGAGATTTCCAGGGCACGCTCGGCAGGAAAGCCATCGGCAACCAGCCGGTCGAAACAGGCCTTTTCCGGCTCGTGGACGAGGATCAAGGTCGGATGGTTCTGCGGCATTGAATGGTCGGCTCCCGGCGCGATAGAGGCTATTACCATCGCACGGCAAGCACCATCGGCTTGCGTGAAACCGACCGGGCCGGGCGGTTGCGTGACAACCCTCAACGAAGCACTGGTGCCTCTCAGGCGATCAGCACGCGTGGCTCGAAGCGGCCGTTGACGGGGATGTCGAGCAGGAAGGTCATGCCGGCCTGCGGGTCGAGCTTGCGTTGCTTGTCGTCCTTGCCCTTCCAGGCCGAGGTTACCGCCAACCGGTCGGCCTTGAAACCGACAAAGGCCGGGCAAGAGGACTGCGTCGCCGGCATCGGGATTTCGCGCAGCAGCGTGCCGTCGGGCGCATAAGCCTTGACCGCCTTGCCGCCCCAGACGGCGTTCCACAACACGCCGTCGCGGTCGACGACCGAGCCGTCGACATAGCCCTTCGAGGAGCGGTGGTCGACGAACACTTTCGATTCGCCAACCGGCAGGCCGGTCGCCGGATCGCAGGCGACGCGCATCAAAAGGCCGGTCGCGGTGTCGGTGTAGTAGGCGATCGTCCCATCCTGCGAGAAACAAATCGAGTTCGACACGGTGATGCCGGTGTAAAGCGTACGCAGCTCGCCTTTGAAGAACCAGTAGATCGAGCCGGCGCCCTTGCCCTCGTTTTTGGCCATGGTGCCGACCCAGAAGGCGCCGCAAGGGTGGACACGCGAATCGTTGGAGCGCGTCAGCGCATTGTCGGCTTCGATGGCCGTATGCAGCGTCAGCTTGCCGGTCGCCACATCGCGGACGTGCAGGCCGGTCTCGGTGGCGATAAGCTGGCGCTTGTCGTCGATGATGGCGATGGCGCTGGCCATCTGGCCGAGCTCATGGACTTTCAGCACAGCTGAGGTGACGCCCTGCTCCAGCAACAGCCCGTTGACGATGTCGAACCAGAACAGCGTATCGGTGGCCGGATCGTAGCTCGGCCCCTCGCCGAGTTCGCAGATATGGTACGAGAAGACCGAAACCTTGTCCATCATGCCTCTCCGCCGAACGCCGCATCCCAGGCCGTCACCGCCGCCCGGGCACGCGTGGCCACCTCGTCGACGCTCATGCCGGGTTTGAACAGGCTGGAGCCGAGGCCGAAAGCGCTCACCCCAGCCGACTTGTAGCCGGCAAAGTCTTTCTCCGAAACGCCACCGACGGCGCCGACCACGGTGTCGGCAGGCAGCACGGCGCGCATCGCCGAAATGCCGCCGGCGCCAAGCACGCTTGCCGGGAAGAATTTCAGCGCCGAGGCGCCAAGCCGGATGGCTAGAAACGCTTCGGTGGGGGTGAACACACCGGGCATCGTCACCATGCCATGGTGCATGGCGCGGGCCATGACCTCGGCATCGATGTTGGGGCTGACCAGCAGTTTGCCGCCGGCCTTGGCCAAAGCGTCGACATCGGCTGAAGTCAGCACCGTGCCGGCGCCGACCAGCGCCGTCCTGGGCAGCGCCGCGACAATGCTGGCGATCGAGACGAACGGCTCGGGCGAATTGAGCGGCACTTCGATGGCCTCGATGCCGGCTTCGAAGAGTGCCTGCCCGATAGCCACCGCCTCGCCGGGCTTCAGCCCGCGCAGTATGGCGACAAGACCACGCTTGAGCTTCGGGAAAGGTGCGGTCTGGGTCACGCGCTCACTCCATTTCTGGCAATCATGCCATTTTCCCGCGCGGCTTCGATCAGGCCGGCACGCACCGCCTCGTCGGCGTCGACCGTCCTGACGGCAAGCCCGGCAAGATCGAGCGCCTGCCGATAAAGCGCGGCAAGCGCACCGGAGGCGACCAGCACGATTGCGGTGGTGCTTTCGCCGTAGCGGCGGCCTGCCGAGGCGATTTCGCCGCCGATCAGCAGGCCGGACAGGCACGCGGCAGCGTCGTCGGCTTTCAAGTCCTGCAGCAGGCCGGCGGCGCGGATCGAGAACAGCCGCGAGGTCACATCGCCGCCTTCGGCCAGCGCCTTGCGGCACCAGTTCTGGAAGAACGGATTGTCCGGGGTTACCGGCTTCGGGTTCTCGCCCAGCGAATGACGCAGGATCGAGTGAGTGGCCAGCACCGAGAACAGCTCGCCGGTCGGCCAGGTGCAGAAGCCATCGACCGCGCCGTCCGCGACCAGGACCCATTTCGAATGGGTGCCGGGCATGCAGACGAGATGGCGCCCCTTAGCCGGCAACCCGGCGCCGGCAAGCTGGGTTTCCTCGCCGCGCATCACATCCGGCGCGTCTTCCAGGCGCTGCGCCAGGCCAGGCACGATGCGGATGTCGCGGCTCTGGCCAGGAATGCGGGCGGCGCCCGCGAGAATGGCGCCGATCGGCGCCGGCACAGTGACGTAGGGCGCCTCCAGCCAGCCCTGGCGCGAGCCGGCCATGCCGCAGATGATGACCGGCAGTGTGCCCGGTGCGCCAAGCGCCGCCAGATGTCCCTCAAGGATGGTAGCAAAACCCTTTTGCTGCGCGGTGATCAGGCCGTCATCGCCGCGGCGTTCGGCCAGCGCCCGACCCGCCTCGTCGATCAGCCAGACCCGCATGCGGGTCGTGCCCCAGTCGACGGCGGCGACTGACGGGGTCTTGTTTGCCGGGCTCACAGGAAACCCCCGTCGACGATCAGCATTTGCGCCGTCAGCATGCGCGAGGCGTCGGAGGCAAGGAACAGCACGGTGCCGACAATATCGTCGGGCTGCATCACCTGCTTGATGCATTGCTTGGCGACATGAGCGGCGAGCCCCTGTTCGGTGACCCAGAGTTCTTTCTGGCGTTCGGTGATCACCCAGCCCGGCGCAATCGCGTTGACGCGGATGCCGTCGACGCCGAGCTTGCCGGCGAGGCCTTTGGTGAGACCGAGGATGCCGGCCTTGGCGGCGGTGTAGGCCGGCATGTCGGGGTGGTTGATTAGATAGGAGGTCGAGGTGAAGTTGATGATCGAGCCGCCGCCGGCCCGCTTCATGCCCGGCGCCACCGCCTGCGCAGTGAAAAAATGCGGGCGCAGATTGACGGCAAGATTGTTGTCCCAGAACTCGACGGTGACTTCAGCGACATCGTGGCGTTCGTCCCACGCGGCATTGTTGACCAGCACGGTGACGTCGCCATGCACTTCTGCCGCCCGGGCAACAGAGGCGCGCAACGCCTCGATATCGCGCAGATCGGTCTTGAGGTAGAGCGGCCGCCGGCCAAGTTCCTTTTCAACGCGGTCGGCAAGCAGCGTGCTTAGGCCATCGGCGATGTCGATGAAGGCGACATTGGCGCCCTGGCGAACAAAACCCTCGGTCAGCGCCGCACCGATGCCCGAACCGCCGCCGGTGATCAGCACCGAGGCGCCCCTGAGGTCGGCAAAATCCGCCGATGGCATCATGTTTTCCTACTCCCGATCCGGTCGGCGCGCATCCTATCCAGCCAAGTCCGGGGAGCAAGGGCGAAAACGGTGTTTTCTCCGGCTTATGTCAGACAAAAGGACGCAAGATGGTGGGCCACGCCTGCCCGGGCTGGAACCGCTGACCCGCTAGACGCAGGGGCAGACTGGCGCTCAGATCGCCTTGGCGTAGAGGGCGCCGCGATAGGAATCGCGGAGATAGCCGAGCGTGGCGTCGGCATCGACCGGCTTGCCGAACAAATAGCCCTGGCCGCCGGCGCAGCCGAACTGGACGAGGCGGTCGGCTTGCGCCTCCTCCTCGATGCCTTCGGCGACGACATCCATGCCGAGCCCCTCGCACATGGCGAGAATGGCGCGGATGATGTGCTCGGACGGACGGTCGTCGAGGATCGAGGAGACGAAGGCGCGGTCGATCTTGAGCTTGTCGAAGTGGAATTCGCGCAAGCGGCCGAGCGAGGACTGGCCGGTGCCGAAATCGTCAAGCGAGACGCGGATGCCGACGCGGCGCAGATCCTCGACGATCTTCTCGGCCGAGGCCGGATCGTTCATCAGGCCGGTTTCGGTGATCTCGATCTCCAGCCGGCGCGGATCGAAGCCGGTGCGGTCGAGGATCGACAATATGTGCAGGCCGGTGTTCTGGTCGACGAGCTGCGAGGGCGACAGGTTGAAGGACAGGAACAGGTCCTTCGGCCAGCTGCGCGCCGCTTCGGTCGCCTTGCGCAGCACCAGCTGCGACAGCGGGCCGATGATGCCGCGCTCCTCGGCGATGGGAATGAACACAGTCGGCGGGACGACGCCGAGATCGCGATCGGTCCAGCGCGCCAGCGTCTCGAAGCCGATGGTGCGGCGGGTGTTGAGGTCGACGATGGGCTGGAAATGCGGCTCTACCTCGCCGGCCGAGACGGCGCGGCGCAGCGCCTGCTCGATGCGGGTGACGCGTTTGGCCGCCTCTTCCATCTCTCTGGTATAGACGACGACGCGGCCACGCCCCGAACGCTTGGCATGGTAGAGCGCCGTTTCGGCCTTGTTGACGAGGATTTCCGTGGTTTCGTCGCCGGAATAGAACAGCGAACAACCGACCGAAGCCGAAAGCCTGGCGGTGCGTTCGCCGACATCGTAGGGCGCCGACAGGATTTCGATCATCATGCGCGACTTCTCGGCCGCGGCTTCCTCCGAGAACACCATCGGATAGAGGAAGGCGAATTCGTCGGCGCCGATGCGGCAGACGGTGGAGTGACTGTCCATCGAGGCGCGCAGCCGCATCGCCACCTGGATCAATATGTCGTCGCCGGCCTTGTGGCCGAACAGATCGTTGATCGGCTTGAAGCCGTCGAGGTCGAGAATGCCGACGGTGAAGGGCGCGGGATCGTCTGCTCGGTCGCTGATCAGGCGGTCGACCTTGTCGAAGAAGCGGCGATGGTTGCCAAGCCCGGTCAGCGTGTCGGTGAACGCCAGATCCGAGTTTTCCCTGCTTGCCTGCCCGGTGCCAAACGTCGTTTGCATCGGTATCCCTGTTTTTGACGTCCGAAATTCACGCTGAGACTGGCAGCAAAGCGTTTAGGAACCGTATCGCGAAATCGATTTTTCACTGGCGAATGATGCTTTAGCGGACGCGGTAGAGTTCGACCGGGTTCCCGCGTGTTTCGGCCACCGATTCGAGCCAATCGGGGACGCTTCCCTGCATCAGCTGGGCCAGGAAGCCTTGGGGCGCCTTGGCAGCGAGCACCTTGCTCTCGGCGCTGCCACGGCAGAGCGCCACCAGGCCGACATGGTGCTGCGCCACGATCGCCTTGGCCTGGTCCGCCGATCCGAGGAAGGCATCGAGCGCAAGCAGGTCGCCGGCGATGTTGCGATGATAGGGGCCGGCAAAGACACGGTGGCCGGAATAGGCCAGGATGGGCGAGCCGAGATTGGAAATGGCAAGCACCATGGTGTCCGGCAACCTGGCCAGCGTTGCGAAGGAGGCCTTGCGCGTGCAGGCCGGATCGGCGTCCTTGGCTTCGGCGGAGACCTTGTGGGCCTCGAAAGCGCTCGAGGTCGCGGCGGCAGCGCCGGCCCAGACGGCATTCACCGACACCAGCCAGACTGCCGCCATGCGCAGCGACACGCTGCGCGAAGGGCTAATGCTCGCCCGTTCGCGCCATGTTGCGATCCAGGCCGATAGCGGGATGACGGCAAAGGCGATCGAGAATGTCGAGCCGCGGACCTGCCAGGCGCTGACGATGAAGGCGGCGGCCAGCAAGGCGCCGACGAGGCTGTCCTGGCGCCGCCACGGTCCGCGCAGCCGAAGCGCCATCAGCGCGATCGCCACCAGCGGCGTGACATAGCGCGCCGCCACCGAGGCCGGGTCGCTGACGGCAATATGGAACAGCGACTGTGCCTCATCGATGTGGTCGAGCCACAATTCCTTGAGGCGCGGATCGAGGTTTGCGTAGGGCGCGGCAAGGCACTGCGGGAACAGCGCCACGACGACGGCGCCCAGCACAAGCGCGAGCAGACCGAGCGAGATCAGCCGGCGGCCGGCCGTGCCATTGGACGCCCTGAGCGACGTCACGACGGCAAGGCCCAGTCCGGCGATTGCCGCAACAACGAATTGCACGGCCGAAAAGGCATCGCACTGCGCCTGGCCCCAAGCCGATGGCGGGATGGTGGTGACGAACACGAACGCCGAAACCCCGGCAAAGCCGAGACCGAAGTCCCTTGCGATCCGGTGCTCGCCGCCGGGGTCGGCGACAAACAGCAAGGCGATGCAGGCGCCGATGGTGGCGACATAGGGCGCGGTTTCCATGCCGACGGCCAGCGTCAGTGCAGCGCACAGACCCGAAAACAGCGCCGCCCAGCGGTGCGTCGGCGCCTCGAGCAGCAGGCTGAGGCTGGCCATGGTCAGCGTCAGCTGGACATTGTGATGATCGAGCGCACCCGGCAAGAAGATGCCGATGAAATGCAGCGCCGCCGCGCCGATGACGATTGCGGGCAGTACGGCGCCGGCGCCGGCAAAGCTGCGCGCCGCGCGGGCGAGGAAGAACACCGCCAGGAAAAACAGCAGCGCCGGCCACAGCACCTGTGCGATCGCCTCGGCCATGGCCATGCTGCCGGTCAGCGCCGAAGCGACGAGGATGATGGCGGCGAGCGGCGCATCGACCAGCCGCGACCAGTGCATGACGAAGCCGCCTTCCGGCCCCATCCGGTACTGATGCAGGTCGAACCAGCCCTGGCCGGCCAGCATGTCGCGAACCTCGACCAGCCGCAGCAGGCTGTCATTGTCGCCGCCGGCATTGCTCAATTCGCGAAAGCCCGTTGTGGCATTGACGGCCAGCGCCACCAGCATGGCAAGCAGCGCCAGCGTCATATCGGACTTCCAGGAGGAAGCACCCGCCTTGGCTGCGTTCATCATCACGGCCTTTGTCGGAAAGAAGCTCGGCTTAAACCTAGCCTTAACAGCTTCAATAAATAGTAAAGTCGCCTGAGCGAGGCCGCATTTGAGCGCGGCCGGAGGCTCCGCCGGGCATCGGGAGACGGAAATGCCGCACGAAGTCCGCCACGAGCCGGCCATTGCCGTGCTCCTGCCCTGCTACAATGAGGAACTGACCATCGCCGAGGTGGTGCGGCGGTTTCGCGAGACGCTGCCGTCGGCCGCGATCTATGTTTATGACAACAATTCCAGGGATTTGACCGCGCTCAAGGCGCGTGCCGCCGGCGCCATCGTCATCCGCGAGCCGCGCCAGGGCAAGGGCAATGTCGTGCGGCGCATGTTCGCCGACATCGATGCCGATATCTATCTGATGGCCGACGGCGACGGCACCTATGCGCCGGAAGATGCACCGCAGCTTATCAACATCCTGCAGACCGAGCGCTGCGATATGGTGGTGGGTACCAGGCGCGGCGTCGCCGACGATGCCGGCCGTTCCGGCCATGCCTTCGGCAACCGCATCTTCAACAGCCTCTACAAGCGGCTGTTCGGCACCGACTTCACCGACATCTTCTCCGGCTACCGCGTCTTCTCCAGGCGTTTCGTCAAGAGCTTTCCCGCCGTTTCCGGCGGCTTCGAGATCGAGACCGAAATGTCGGTGCATGCCTCGCAGCTCAAGCTGCCTGTCAGCGAGATCGCGCTCGACTATGGCCGCCGGCCTGAGGGATCGTCGTCGAAGCTGTCGACCTATCGCGACGGTGCCAGGATCCTGTGGATGTTCGCCATGCTGATGAAGGAGACGCAGCCGCTGCGCTTCTTCGGCGCCTTCGCGATCCTCTTCCTGGCATCGAGCCTTACCCTGATGACGCCGGTGCTGATCGAATTCGCCCAGACCGGTCTCGTGCCGCGCATGCCGACCTGGGTGCTGTCGGTCGGCCTGCTGCTGTTGTCTATGCTTGCGATGGTGACCGGACTGATCCTCGATTCGGTATCGCGCGGACGCGCCGAGCAGAAGCGCATCTTCTATCTCTCGGTCCCGTCGGGCCGGGTCGAACGACGCGAGCGCACAAGCGAAACCCCGAAAGCCGAACCGCGCAAGACGCCCCGGGCCGCCTGAGGCCGTGGGCAGGCTCGCCCGCTTCGTTTTTGCCGGCGCTGTCGGCTTCGTCGCCGATGCCGCGGCACTCTGGCTGCTTTTGGCCGTGACGCCGCTCGGCGCCTTCGTCGCGCGCTTGCTGTCGATCGGCTTTGCGCTCTGCGTCACCTGGCAGATCAACCGGCACCTGACGTTTTCGCCGTCGAGCCGCGGCGTAGCGCAGGAGGGTGCGCGCTATGGCGGCGTCGGCATCGCCACCAGCATCGTCAACTATGTCGTCTATTGCGCCATCCTGTTCGCGCTGCCGGCAATGCCGCCGCTGGCGGCACTTGCGATTGCCTCGCTGGTGGCGATGGCGCTGTCCTTCCTCGGATACTCCCGGCTGGTCTTCGACCGCTAAGGGTCTGGGCCAAGCAAGCGCGATTGGCAGAAGCCCCCGAGTTCCCTATATCGGCGGCATAGCCCGCTGGAGACTGAAAGATGCCCCTGAAAATCGCCGTCCAGATGGACCATGTCTCCACCGTCTCGATCGCCGGCGACACGTCGTTTGCGCTGTCGCTGGAGGCGCAGCGGCGCGGCCACCAACTGTTCCACTACACGCCCGACCGGCTGTCGATGCTGGGCGGCAAGGTGTTTGCCCGCATCGAGGAGATGAAGCTCCGCGACGAGAAGGGCAATCACTACACGCTGGGCGACAAGGTGCGCACCGACCTGTCGGAGATGGACGTGATCCTGCTGCGCCAGGATCCGCCCTTCGACATGAACTACATCACCACCACGCATATCCTCGAGCGCATCCACCCGAAGACATTGGTGGTCAACGATCCGGCCTGGGTGCGCAACAGCCCGGAAAAGATCTTCGTCACTGAATTCCCCGACCTGATGCCGGAAACGTTGATCACCAAGGATCCGCAGGAAGTCGCCGCCTTCCGCAAGCAATTCGGCGACATCATCGTCAAGCCGCTCTACGGCAATGGCGGCGCCGGCATCTTCCATCTCAAGGAGGACGACCGCAACCTCGCCTCGCTGCTCGAGATGTTCGCCCAGCTGTCGCGCGAGCCCTATATCGTGCAGCGCTATCTGAAGGATGTGCGCAAGGGCGACAAGCGCATCATCCTGATCGACGGCGAGGCGGTCGGCGCAATCAACCGGGTGCCGGCCGACCACGATTCGCGCTCCAACATGCATGTCGGCGGCCGCGCCGAAAAGACCGAGCTGACGGAACGCGAACGCGAGATCTGCGCCAGCATCGGGCCATCGCTGAAGGAACGCGGTTTCATCCTCGTCGGCATCGACGTGATCGGCGACTACATGACCGAGATCAACGTGACCTCGCCCACCGGCGTGCGCGAAATACAGCGCTTTGGCGGCGCCGACATTGCGAGCCTGTTCTGGGACGCGGTGGAAGGGAAGCGGAAATAGAGCAGTTTCGCGGAACCACAGAACCGCTCTATCTCTTTGCTTTCACGCAATTCCTGCGGGAAAACCGTTTCATACCTTGCCCTAGATCACGAAGAAGTCGTCCGCGGTGACCCAGGTGCCCGGGTCGACGGCGGCAAACTTGACAGCCGCCGCGCCGCCTACCCCGTCCACATCGAACAAAAGGTCGCCCGTCACGTCGTTGTAAAGGATGTGGTCGCTGTCATCGATGGCTTTGTCACCTATCGCGAAGACTGCCGCGAAAAGCGGGCCGGCCTGCAGTCCGACAAACACGGAGCTGTCCAGGCGGATCATATCGTCTTGCGCATCGAAGTTTTCGATCCTGTCGCAATTCGCCAGTCCAAGCGCGTCGAATACGAAGACATCCCTGCCCTCGCCGCCAGCCAGCCGGTCGCCGCCGGCGCCGCCATTGAGGATGTCATCGCCAACGCCGCCGCGCAGGTCGTCGGAGCCGGCACCGCCGTCGAGGGCGTCGTCGCCCTCATCGCCACGGATGCCGTCCGTGCCCGCGCCGCCGCTTATGACGTCATTGCCGGCGCCGCCCTTCAGCCAATCAGTGCCCGCGCCACCGATGAGGGTGTCGGCGCCGGTGCCGGTGCCGCCGAACAGCTGGTCATCGCCGGCGCCGCCATCGAGTGTATCGTTAAACGACGTGCCGATGACACGGTCGCCGCCGCCGAGCGCGGTGACGAGCGCGGCACGATCGTGGGCTCCATAGTTCACTGTGTTCGCGGCTTCGGTCAGCGCGATGGATTCGGCCGGTGGAGCAACCGTGATCGTAATCGTCGCCAGATTGCTGTTGCCCTGGCCGTCCGTGGCATAAACCGTAAAGCTGTCAGTGCCGACGAAGCCCGCCTCGGGTGTGTAGTCGAACAGATTGCCGTTCAGAAAGTCGGCATGATAGTGCAGGCTGTTGCCATAGTGACCCTGGTGAAACGGATAATAATTGCCGTCGAAACGCGTGCTTTGCTCAAAGGTGCCGTGGTCCGGCCCATCGATGACGACAAAGCTCAGGAGATCATAGTCGGCATCGGCGGCGCTGAATTTGATGTCGTCGAGAAATTCCCCCTGCGAAACCGACACATTCAGATTGGCGACCGTGGGCGCATGATTGACGAACGTGTCGGGCTGCAGCGTGCCGCCCTCCAGGATGATCTGGTGCTGGCCGTATTGGGTGTTTTCGCCGCCGAAATACTCGTTCGCCCCGATCCAGGTGACGGTGATGGTGTCGGGGCTGTCGGCGTTGACCGAGACGATCCGGGCCGACAGGTAGGCGGCCTGGTCGGACAAGGTGCGGAGAAGATTGCCGTCGTTGTCGAAGACCTGCGTCTCGACCGTCGTCCAGGTCTCGGTCCTGCCCTCATTGGTGAAGCTGGTGATGGTGAAGAAGCCGTCGAAGACATCGACCGAAGCCACGTCAATCCCGCCGAACGGGAAATCGGGCTTTGCCCCTATCGGCCCGATCACGTCGCCGTCGGGTTCCGTGATGCTGAAAAGCACCGCGTCTGGGCTTGGATTGGGATAGTCGGGTTCTTCCCATACGGTGAGCTGACTGCCATTGCTTAAGGTCGGCATCCTGTTTTCCTCGCTTTGGCGCCTGGACGCGCTGCGGATGTCCCCCGGTCCCAACCATACCATAGTATGCGAGTCGGATCGGTGACTCCCAACCGCGCCGCGCCTTTGTGGTTAATTCTGTCTCGGGCGAAGGCAGGCGTCGGCATCGTATGGTGCCGGAAGGGCGGCGACACTTGCATGTTCCTGTAATGTTCTTGCCTTGGCCTGAAATCTATGGTTGTTTTAGCTGACGTTGCTCGCGGTCTGATCAGAAAGGCCCGAGCGAGCCGGTATCCGGGGGCTTGAACAAATGGTGGCGCGGGTTCGCACGGTTGCTTTCCAAGGCATCGAAGCCGTGCCGGTCGATGTCCAGGTGATGATCGCGCCGGGCAAGGTCGGCATGCACATTGTCGGCCTGCCCGACAAGGCGGTGGCCGAGAGCCGCGAGCGGGTGCAGGCGGCACTCCATGCGTCGGGCCTGTCGATGCCGTCGAAAAAGGTCACGGTCAACCTGGCGCCCGCCGACCTGCCCAAGGAAGGCAGCCATTACGACCTGCCGATCGCGCTCGGCCTGATGGCGGCGCTTGGCGCCATCCCGGGCGATATGCTGGCCTCCTATGTCGTGCTCGGCGAATTGTCGCTCGACGGCACCATTGCCGCGGTGGCCGGCGCCCTGCCGGCGGCGATCGGCGCCAATGCCGAGGGAAAGGGCCTGATCTGCCCGTTCGGCTGTGGCCCAGAAGCAGCATGGGCCGGCAAGGATTTCGACATATTGGCGCCGCGCAGCCTGATTGCGATTGCCAATCATTTTCGCGGCACGCAGGTGCTGTCGCGGCCCGAGCCCGGCATCCATGTCTCGGCGCGCGACCTGCCCGACCTCTGCGACATCAAGGGCCAGGAGAGCGCCAAGCGGGCGCTGGAAGTAGCGGCCGCCGGCGGCCACAATCTGCTCATGGTCGGCCCGCCAGGCTCGGGAAAATCGATGCTGGCGCAGCGCCTGCCCTCGATCCTGCCGCCGCTGGCGCCGAAGGAACTCTTGGAAGTCTCGATGATTGCCTCGGTGGCGGGCGAACTCGGCGAAGGCAAGCTCACCGACCGGCGGCCGTTCCGCGCTCCACACCATTCGGCTTCGATGGCGGCGATGGTCGGCGGCGGCCTCAGGGTGCGGCCAGGCGAGGTCTCGCTCGCCCATCACGGCGTGCTGTTCCTCGACGAATTCCCCGAATTCTCGCCGCAGACGCTGGATGCGCTGCGCCAGCCGCTGGAGACCGGCGACTGCATGATCGCGCGCGCCAACCACCGCGTCACCTATCCGGCGCGCATCCAGCTGGTGGCGGCGATGAACCCCTGCCGCTGCGGCATGGCCGGCGAACCCGGCTATCGCTGCCTGCGCGGCGAGCGCTGCCGCACCGACTACCAGGCGCGCATTTCAGGCCCGCTGCTCGACCGCATCGACCTCAGAATCGAAGTGCCCGCGGTCTCGGCCGCCGACCTGATCCGCCCCGACCGGGCGGAAAAGAGCGCCGCCGTAGCCCAGCGCGTGGCCCGTGCGCGCACCATTCAGCGCGAGCGCTTCGAACGGCTCGGCGTCACCAGCGCGACCACCAATGCGCATTGCTCGCCCTCGATCATCGAAGACATCGCCGTGCCGGATGCAGCCGGCCTGTCGCTGCTGAGAGACGCCAGCGAAAAGCTCGGCTTTTCCGCGCGCGCCTATCACCGCGTGCTGAAGGTCGCGAGAACTCTGGCCGATCTCGACGCCAGCGAAACCGTCGGCCGCATCCATCTGGCCGAGGCGATTTCCTACCGCGTGAGTTCGGAGCGCGCGGCACAGGCGGCGTAGATCCCTCCCCCTTGAGGGGAGGGTGGCCGCGAAGCGGCCGGGTGGGGTCGCCGAAGATGGCTCGACCTGCCGAGCTCAGTACAGCCCTCAACGATGACATTGCTTGGAGTGTCCGCCGAAAGGGCTGGCGCACGTCACGCACGACCCCACCCGGCCCTTTGGGCCACCCTCCCCTCAAGGGGGAGGGGGATGCTGGCGCTCAACCCTTCGCCTTCAGCTCCAGCCGCCGTGCATGCAGCACCGGCTCGGTATATCCATTCGGCTGTTCGCGGCCCTTGAAGACCAGATCGCAGGCGGCCTGGAAGGCGATGGAGTTGTCGAAGTCGGCGGCCATCGGCCGATAGAGCGGATCGCCGACATTCTGCAGGTCGACGGTTGCCGCCATGCGGCGCAGCGAATCCATCACCTGAATCTGCGAGCAGACCTTGTGGTGCAGCCAGTTGGCAATGTGCTGCGAGGAGATGCGCAGCGTGGCGCGATCTTCCATCAGGCCGACATCGTTGATGTCCGGCACCTTGGAGCAGCCGACGCCCTGGTCGATCCAGCGCACGACATAGCCCAGAATGCCTTGCGCATTGTTGTCGAGCTCGCGCTGGATTTCATCCGGCGTCCAGTTCGGACGCACCGCCACCGGCACCGACAATATGTCATCGAGCCTGGCCTTTGGCCGGCTCTTCAGCGCCATCTGGACGGCATGAACATCGACCTTGTGATAGTGGGTGGCGTGCAGCGTGGCAGCGGTCGGCGACGGCACCCAGGCGGTGTTGGCGCCGGCCTTGGGATGGGCGATCTTCTGTTCCAGCATCGCCGCCATCAGATCGGGCATCGCCCACATGCCCTTGCCGATCTGGGCGTGGCCGGCCAGACCGCATTCCAAGCCCGTATCGACATTCCAGGCCTCATAGGCGGAAATCCACGCAGCCTGTTTCATGTCGCCCTTGCGGATCATCGGCCCGGCCTCCATCGAGGTGTGGATCTCATCGCCGGTGCGGTCGAGGAAGCCGGTGTTGATGAACACGACGCGCTCCTTCGCAGCGCGGATCGCCTCCTTGAGGTTGACGGTGGTGCGCCGCTCCTCGTCCATGATGCCCATCTTGATGGTGTTTTTAGCCATGCCGAGCAGCGCTTCGACGCGGTCGAAAATCTCGACGGCGAAGGCGACTTCCTCAGGCCCGTGCATCTTGGGCTTCACCACATACATCGAGCCGGCCCGGGAGTTCATCCGCCGCCCGTTGGCGCCGACATCGTGCAGCGCGATCAGCGCCGTCATTGCGGCATCCATGATGCCTTCCGGCACCTCGTTGCCGTCGCGATCCAAAATCGCCGGGTTGGTCATGAGGTGGCCGACATTCCTGACCAGCATCAGCGAGCGGCCGGGCAGGCTCAGCGCGCCGCCATTGGGCGCGGTCCAGGCGCGGTCCGGGTTGAGCTTGCGGACAAAAGTCTTGCCGCCCTTGCTGATTTCCTCGGCGAGATCGCCCTTCATCAGGCCGAGCCAGTTGCGGTAGACCACGACCTTGTCCTCTGCATCCACCGCCGCGACAGAATCCTCGCAGTCCTGGATGGTGGTCAGCGCCGATTCCAGCACGATATCGGCAATGCCGGCAGGGTCGGTGCGGCCGATCTGGTTGGCGCGGTCGATTGATATTTCGATGTGCAGGCCGTTCTGGGTAAGCAAAATGGCTTCAGGATTGGCGGCGTCACCGCGATAGCCGGCAAACTGTTTCGGGTTGGCCAGCGTGGTGCCGCCGGCGCCGGCGCTGAGCCGCAAGATGCTGCCCTGGACGGTAAGCCCGTTCACCCCTGCCCATTTGCCGGAGGTGAGCGGCACGGACTCGTCGAGGAAGCTTTTCGCCCAGGCCACCACCTTGGCGCCGCGCACGGGGTTGAAGCTCTTGCCCTTCTCGGCCCCGCCGGTTTCGGGAATGGCGTCGGTGCCGTAGAGTGCATCGTAGAGCGAGCCCCAGCGGGCATTGGCGGCGTTGAGCGCATAGCGCGCATTCATCACCGGCACCACCAGCTGCGGCCCGGCGACGACGGCGATTTCGGGGTCGACATTGTCCGTGCTGACGCCGAAGGCCGGGCCTTCGGGAACGAGATAGCCGATCTCCTTGAGGAAAATCTTGTAGGCCTCGATGTCGGTGGGCGCGCCATTGGCACGGTACCAGGCGTCGAGCTTCTCCTGCATGGCGTCCCGTTTGGCCAGCAGTGCCCGGTTCTTCGGCGCCAGATCATGCACGATGGAAGAAAAGCCGTTCCAGAACGCGTCGGCCGCAGTGCCGGTGCCCGGCAGCGCTTCACCGGCGACAAAGTCATACAGTTCGCGGGCAATCCGCAATCCGGCGATCTCGACGCGATCGGTCATCAGGGCTTCTCCAGATGAAAGGCTTTGCGGCCTTTGGCATGTCAGGGGTGAAGGGTCAATTCAGCTTAGGGTGAATGCTCCCTTCTCCCCGTTCTACGGGGAGAAGGTGGCGGCAGCCGGATGAGGGGCGGCGCGGCATTGCGTAAAGTAGTGGTTCGGCGAAATTTCATCCGTTTGCGCTGCCCCTCATCCGCCCTTCGGGCACCTTCTCCCCGTGAAACGGGGAGAAGGAAAGGGCGCTCAAGCCGCAATCCTTGGCCGGCCTGACGCCACCGCGACCACATGCGCTTCGATGAACATGCGCTGGGCCTCGACCGTGGAGACGCGGAATTCGGTGGCGACTTCGATCTCGGCATTGTCCGTGCCGGCATCCTTTGCCCGCTCCGCAACGATCGCCCGCACATCGGCTTCCGCTGCCGCGATCGCCTTCGCCTCGTCGGTGAAATCGCGCACCGTTTGCCCCGAGGCCAGGCGGAACAGGCCTTCCTTGGGCTGGCTGACGCGGGCTTCAGCCGAGACGCGGACCTGGCCGACGACGGCGCCGAGGGCGTTGGCGACGTCGGTGTCTTCCGGCACCACGCATTCATTGCCGACCAGCTCGGCCAAGCCGGCATAGTGCAGCGGCGCCGAGGCGCCGAGGCCGATGACCGGGCGATCGAGCGCGACCGAGAGCCTGGCGATGCCGGGATGGGCATCGACGGCGCGCTGCACCAGCGCATGCGCGACGGTGGCCGCGCCATCCAGCCCGTCCTCGGCGAAGGCGGTTTCGAGAATGTATTCGGCCGACCAGCGCGTCAGTGTCACCAGCACGCGTTCGGAGATTACTTCCGGCGAGGTTGCGATGTTCTGGCCGCGGCCGTCGCGCTTGCGAGCGAAGAGTTCGGCGCCGAGGCGAGCGGTGGCCGCATCCCAGTTGGCCTGCTTGCCCAGCACATGGGCGGCGTCCGAAGGCGTAAAGCCGGAGATGTGCACGAGGCCGCGCGAGACCAGCCGGTTCAGCGTGGCGTTCTGGGCGTTCGAGGCCAGCAGCCTGTCGATGGCCAGCGGCACAATGCCGATCTGCTCGTAGAGTTTGGCCTCGGGCGCGGTCAGGCCGGCGGCAAGCCTGTCCGGTACGCCGGTGCGCAGCGCGAAGCGGCCATCCATGCGGCCGGGATTGGGGGCGCGGAGCTGGCGTTCGAGTTCCGATGTCACTGCAACGCCATGCATCATTCCGGCCAGCGCCAACGGCACCAGGCGGCGCGGGCCGAGCAGGATCTTCGGGTTGAGTGCGCCGTCTTCCAGCGCAACTTCGGAATCGCCGCCGAGGCCGAAGGTGCGCATGGCCACCGCCTCGACCATGGTGCGGAACCCGCCGACCGTGGCGCCTTCGGGATCGAGCCGCGGGCGGCCGCCATCGAGCACGGCGACATCCGTTGTGGTGCCGCCAATGTCGGAGACCATGGCGTTGTCCAAGCCCGTCATGTGACGGGCGCCGACCAGGCTGGCGGCCGGGCCGGACAAAATCGTCTCGATCGGCCGCTGGCGGGCAAAGGCGGCCGAAACCAGCGCGCCGTCGCCGCGCACCACCATAAGGGGTGCGGCGATCTTGCGCGCCTCGAGAAAGCCCTCAGTCGCCGCCACCAGCCGGTCGATCATCGAGATCAGCCGGGCGTTGAGCAAAGTGGTGAGCGCGCGGCGCGGGCCGCCGAGCTTGGCTGACAATTCGTGGCTGGCGGTGACCGGCAGGCCGGTCTTTTCGCGGATCAGGTCGCGCGCGGCAAGCTCATGCGCCGGATTGCGGGTGGCAAAATAAGCGCAGACGGCAAAGCCCGACACCGAGGCGCCGAGTTCGGGCAGCGCCGCCTCGAGGCCTGCGAGGTCGAGCTTGGCCGCATTGCCGTGGACATCATGGCCGCCCGGACAAAATACCACCGGGTCGGTGCCGAGCGCGGTCTTCAACCCGTCGCGGGCAAGGTCGGCTTCGGTAAAGCCGATCATGATCAGCGCCACGCGACCGCCCTGGCCCTCGACCAACGCGTTGGTGGCAAGCGTCGTCGACATCGACACCAGTTTGATCGCGGCCGGGTCGGTGGCGGATTTCTCCAGCACCGCGTCGACGGCGCCGGAAATGCCGACGGCAAGATCGTGCCGCGTGGTCAGCGCCTTGGCCTTGGCCAGCACCTTGCCTTTTGGCCCGCCTTGTTCAGACCACAGCACGGCATCGGTATAGGTGCCGCCGGTGTCGATGCCGAGGAACAGGGGGGTGGGCTTGGTGGTCATTTCTGGCGGTCCGGAATTCTGTTCCCCCGCCCTTAGCCGATACGGCCTCGCGGATAAAGGCGGGAGAGGTGGGCCAGATTGACCCTCCTCCTCGCGAGTTCATGCCCGCCAAACTTTGTAACGGTCACATTTTTTCATTGGTGCGCGGCCTGCCTTTGCGTGCACCATGCGCCGATCTCATCCCTCTCAGGACTTCGTCATGACCACGCTTCCCGGCATTGCCGACATCCACGCCGCCGCCGCGCGACTCTCCGGCCTGATCGTTGAAACCCCGCTGATCGAATCGTCGGAACTCAACAAGCGCTTCGGCGGCCGCATCCTGTTCAAGCCGGAGACGCTGCAGCGCACCGGCTCGTTCAAGTTTCGCGGCGCCTACAACAAATTGTCGACGCTGAGCGAGGAAGAGCGCGGCCGCGGCGTGGTCGCCTTTTCTTCCGGAAACCATGCTCAAGGCGTCGCCGCGTCCGCCGCAATGTTCGGCGTCAAGGCAGTCATTGCCATGCCGGCCGATGCACCGGCAATGAAGATCGCCAACGTTCGCAAGATGGGCGCCGAGGTGGTGCCGTTTGATCGTTTTCGCGACGACCGCATGACCGTGGTGCGCCCCTATATGGACAAGGGCATGGTGCTGGTGCCGCCCTTCGACGATCCGGCCATCATCTCAGGCCAGGGCACGATCGGCCTCGAACTGATGCGCCAGGCCAAGGCGCTCGGCGTCAGCCTCGACGCGGTTCTCATCCCTTGCGGTGGTGGCGGCCTGTCGAGCGGCATTTCGATTGCGGTAAAAGACGCCTCGCCAGATACGGCCGTCTGGGCGGTGGAACCCGAGCATTTCGACGACACCCGCCGCTCGCTGATCGAGGGAAAAAGGGTTTCGAACGAACCCGGCCACAGCTCGATCTGCGACGCCATCCTCACCGCTGAACCTGGCGCCATCACTTTCGAGATCAACCGCAAGAACCTGGCCGGCGCTATCGCCGTCTCCGACAAGGCGGCGGCGCAAGCAATGCGCGACGCCATGGCCCATCTCAAACTGGTGGTCGAGCCTGGCGGCTGCGTCGCGCTGGCAGCGCTCTCGTCAGGCGAGATCGAGCTGTCGGGCAAATGCGTGGCCGTGGTGCTGTCGGGCGGCAATGTCGATTTCAGCACCTATGCCGAGATCATGGCTGCCGCCTGAGAACCGAGATGGCAGACTCTGACATAAGAGCGGCTCTGGATCGCCATTGGGTGGCCTCCGATGCCAATGATTTCGAGGCGGAACATCAGATCTATCGCGACGACGCGGTGCTCGACTATCCGCAGTCGGGCGAGCGCATTCGTGGGCGGCGCAACATCCAGTCGTCGCGTGCCGCGCAGCCCAATCAGAAGCGCTTCGCGGTGCGGCGGATCACCGGTGCCGGCGATCTCTGGATCACCGAATATGTCCTGACCTATGACGGCGTTCCGTCCTATACGGTGAGCATCATGGAGTTCGTCGATGGCAAGGTGGCCCGCGAGACCCAGTATTTCGGCGACCCGTTCCAGCCAGGCCCTTCGCGCGCACAATGGGTGGAGCGGATGCCTTGAAGCCAGGCGGCGATAGGCGTGGCCCGCCGCTCACTCGCTGCCTAGGCAGCTACGCTCGAACACTTAGCTCTGCGTCTTGCAAAGGTGGTCAGTGCGCGTAATTTCGTTGGGGCGAACGTGAGTGCACGATGGCTTTTTCAATCTACCATTATACGAAGCGAAAACTGCTCGGTCATGGCGTGAGGAATACGGACGATGGCAGTCTCACTCTGGCCGACAAAAGGTTATTCCTGCTTTTCGTCAAACTCGAAAGAGCGCAACGGGGCAAATCCTTCGAAGCCGTTCAGGCAGCAGTTCATGCGATTGAGATTTATACAGGCTCTATTGGAAAGCGGCATGTGGCCATTTTCGCCTACATGTATCTAAGGTTTTCTGGTGGAACACCCAAAATGACCCATCTCGACGAGACCCTGGAGGGCGGCGGTGTCAGGAAAACAAAGGACTACAGACGGCCGGTTATCGACGAAGAGATCGTCATCGCCGAATGGGCGAAAGTCAGATTCAACCGATACGAAAATAGCTTCTTTCGCGCATTGCATATCAATCGGCAGTAAGGCTTATGCGCAGCAACAGGGCCGACATCTACCGCCCGCTCGACCGCGCCGAACTCCCGGGTGATACAGCCGCTCTCGCCCGCCACCTCATCGGCAGACTGGTGGTGCGGGAGCTGCCGGAAGGCATTGTCAGCGGCCGCATCGTCGAGACCGAAGCCTATGTCGTCGGCGATGCTGCCGGCCATGGTTATCGCGGCAGGACGCCGCGCAATCGCTCGCTATTTCTCGGACCCGGACACGCCTACGTCTATCTCGCCTATGGCGTCTCCTGGATGCTTAACGTCTCGAGCGAGAAGGCGGGGACCGGCACCGGCGTCCTGATCCGGGCGCTCGAACCGCTCGAAGGCATTCCGCTTATGCAGCAGAACCGAGGTGTCGAGCGCTTGCATGACCTGGCGCGCGGGCCGGGACGGCTTGCCCAGGCCTTACGGATCGACCGTTCGCTCGACGGCCTCGATCTGTGCCGGCAGGGCCCGCTATGGCTGGCCGAAGATGAGCATCAAGCCGGCGACATCGGCCAAGGCATCCGCATCGGAATTACCAAGGATGCAGACCGCCCGCTGCGATTTTACGTCAGGGGGAGCCCTTTCGTCAGCGGTCCAAAATCGCTCAACCCTTGAGAGCCTAGTCGAGTGTCCGCCTGAACCGCACCAATGCGACGCCGGCAAACAAAGCCACGAACGCAACCAGCCAGGTGATCTCGCTCGCCACCGCCGGCAGCTCGGCGCCTTTCAGCATCACCGCGCGGGTGATGCGCAAAAAATGCGTCAGCGGGAAAATCTCGCCAAAGATCTGCGCCCAGCCCGGCATGCCGCGATAGGGGAACATGAAGCCCGACAGCAGGATCGACGGCAGGAAGAAGAAGAAGGTCAGCTGCAGTGCCTGCATCTGCGTGCGGGCAATGGTGGAGATGGTGTAGCCGAGAAGCACCAGCGCCAGCACGAACACCAGCACGGCAGTGAGCAGCAGCGACATCGAACCGGTGAACGGGATGGCGAACAAAAGCTTCGACGCTGCCAGCACCACCACCACCTGCACCGCGCCGACCGCCAGATAGGGCAGCACCTTGCCCAGCATGATCTCGAGCGGGCTGGACGGCATCGCCAGCAGGTTCTCCATCGTGCCGCGCTCGGTCTCACGTGTCAGCGCGATCGAGGTCATCATCACCATGGTCATCTGCAGGATGACGCCAAGCAGCCCGGGAACAATGTTGTATTGCGAGATGCCTTCCGGGTTGTAGCGCCGGTGCACCACCACGTCGAGCTGGCCCCTGGCGTTCTCGGCCGCCGCCTCCTGCATGCCTTGCGCCCGAAGCAGCGCCTGGCTGGCGACGGTGCTTAGAGTCGAGATGGCGCCGCTGGCGGCGGCCGGATCGGTGGCGTCGGCCTCGATCAGGATCTGCGGATTGTCGCCGCGTTCGACCCGACGGCCGAAATCGGCGGGGATGGTGACGACGAAGGAAACGTCGCCGCGCGCCATCAGGAATTCGGCTTGCTCGGCGCTTTGCGCGACATGGTCGAAGCGGTAGTAGCCGGTCGTCTGCAGAGCCGCAACAATGGCGCGAGTGTAGGGGTCGTTGCTGGTCGCCACGAGTGCGGCAGGCAGGCTTTTGGGATCGTTGTTGATGGCATAGCCGAACAGCACCAGCTGTAAAAGCGGCACGCCCAGCATCATGGCGAAGGTGATGCGGTCGCGCCGCATCTGGATGAATTCCTTGATCAGCAGCGCACCGAGCCTGGCGAAGGAGAAGACGCTGTTCATGCCATATTGTCCTTCGAGCCGGACATGAACTGGATGAACACATCCTCGAGGCTGGTCTCGCCGGGTTTTACGGTAACGCCCTTATGCTCCTTCTCGACATCGGCAAGCGCCTTCTCGAGTGCTGCCTTGTCGGAGCCAACGACATGCAGCGTGGCGCCGAACGGCGCGACCTGGTCGACGCCCGGCCGTTCCTTCAGGGCATCGGCGACCTGGTCGAGGTGCGGCCCCTGCAGCACGAAGGTGGTCAGCCCGGCATTCTTCACCACCTCGTCCACCGTGCCGGTGGCCAGCATCTTGCCATAGGAGATGTAGCTGATGCGGTGGCAGCGCTCGGCCTCGTCCATGTAATGGGTGGAGACCAGCACCGTCAGCCCGCCGCTGGCGAGGCGATGGATCTCGTCCCAGAACTCGCGCCGCGCCTTCGGGTCGACGCCGGCAGTAGGCTCATCGAGCAGCAGCAGCTTCGGCTTGTGCATGATGCAGGCGGCCAGCGCCAGGCGCTGCTTCCAGCCGCCCGACAGCGTACCGGCGAGCTGGTTGCGGCGCGTCGTCAGGCCAAGTTCTTCCAGCGTGCGCGCCACATGCTCCTCGACCGGCTTCAGCCGGTAGAGCCGCGCCACGAATTCGAGGTTTTCGCCGATCGTCAGATCCTCGTAGAACGAGAATTTCTGCGTCATGTAGCCGACTTCGCGCTTAATGCGGAGCGACTCGGTGCGGATGTTCAATCCCAGCACCGTGCCTTCGCCCTCGTCGGGCGTCAGCAGGCCGCACATGATGCGAATGGTCGTCGTCTTGCCCGAGCCGTTCGGGCCGAGAAAGCCGACGATCTCGCCTTCGGCCACCGTCATCGTCACATGGTCGACGACGGTCTTGTCGCCGAAGCGCTTGACCAGGCCATGAACGTCGATGGCGTTCATTTTGCTGAGGCCGCCAGTTCGACATCCACGATCTGCCCCGGCTGCAGCGCTTGTGCATCACCCTCCGGCCGCGCCTCGACGAGGTAGACCAGCTTCTGCCGGTTCTCGAGCGAATAGATGACCGGCGGGGTGAATTCCGGATCGGGCGAGACATAGCTGACGCGCGCCTTCACGCCCTCGCCGCAGCCGTCGCAATGGACGGAAAGCAGCGTGCCGACCTTGATCGATGAAAAGGCTCTTTCCGGGATATAGACGCTGAGTTTCACGGCGCCGTCGGGCAGCATCGAGATGACGGGCGCGGTCGGGCCGGCGGTGTCGCCGGGGTTGCGGATGACGTCGTTGACGCGGCCGGGCGAGGGCGCCGCCAGCACCCGCTTCGACAGCCGCCACTCAGCCTGTTCCAGCGCCGACTGCGCCTGCTTGACCTGGTTGTCGGCCGCCTTGATCGTTTCGGGCCGCGCCGGCAGGCCGCCGACGGCGAGATTGGCTTCCGCCTGGCCGACCTGCGCATTGGCCGTCTCCAGCGTTGCGGACGCGGTGTCGTAGTCGGCCTGCGTGCCGGTGCCGCGCTTGAACAGATCGCTGGCGCGGTCATAGCGGCGCCTGGCGTCGGTGGCTTGCGCGCGGGCCATGTCGACCTCGGCCTTCAGCACGGCAATCTCTTCCGGTCTTTTGCCGACCTGCAGATCGGCAAGCTGCGCCTGCGCCTGGGCGAGCGCCGCTTCGGCTTGCGCCACGGCAATCTTGGCGTCGGCGCTTTCCAGCGTCACCACCGGCGCGTTGGGCTCGACACGGTCGCCGCGCTTGACCTTGACGGTCTCGACCTGCGCCACCTCGATCGGCGCCAGCAAGACATACTCGCCCTCGACATAGCCGACGGCCAGGGGTGCCGCCGGCGCGCAGGCGCTGAACAGCTGGGCCGCGAGCGGCAGGGAACAGAGAAAACTCATCGCTTGCCCTCCTTGCGGGCGGCCGGCTTTCGCGCGCCCAGCATGGCCTCGAGGTTGTTGGTGGCGACCGCCACCAGCTTGGCGGCTTCCGCGGCGCCGATCTCGCGCCAGCCCATTCGGCGCAGCACCGCCTCGCGGCCGATGCGGAAATAGATGACCTGGCCGATCAGCGTGAAAACCGTGAGCTTGGTGGCCTCGCTCTCGGCCGGCTCGCCGGTCGCCTGTTCCCAGACCTGGCAGAGCCGCCGATGCGTCGGCTCGAACACGCCGGCATAGATGCGGTCGAGCGCCGCTGTGGGATGCGAGAGTTCTCGAAGTACGAATTGTACGATCTCGCCGGCCTCGGGACTCGCGACGATGAACCCCACCATGCGCTCCAGCGCCGCGAACAGCTGCGCCCTGGCGGCCTCGGGGGTGGAGGGAGCCGACGCCGGCCCGATCGCCTGTCCGGCAATTGCCTGGATGGTCTCGACGATGTGGTCGGCGGCGGCCGCGCGTAACCCTTCCTTGCTGCCGAAATGATAAGCGATGGAGCCGATATTGGCCTTGGCCTCCGCCGCGATCTCGCGCGTCGAGGTGCCGTCGAAGCCCTGCCGTCCGAACAGTTTGAGCGCAGCCAGCACAAGTGCGGCGCGCGTCTGCTCGGCAGGCGATGTCTCCTGGCGGGGCGTTCTACCGGGTGTTGGTTTGATCATGCCAGCCAATTTAATCAATCGATTGATTAAAGTCAAATTGATTCTCTGTGCCGGCTTGCCATGTCGAGCCGCAGACGCTTAAGTGCGCGGCCATGGGCAAGGAAGTCGAACGCAAGTTCCTGGTCTCCAGCGCCGACTGGCGTGATCTGGCCGAGGCGGATATCCGCATTCGCCAGTTCTACCTTGCCGCAGCCCCTGGCCGCACCGTGCGCGTGCGCATCAGCGACGGTAGCTCGGCGAAACTGACGCTCAAATTCGGCAGCCGCGCCCGCGAGCGCGACGAGTTTGAGTATGCGATCCCGCTGGCCGATGCCGAGGAGATGCTGGCCTTCGCCATCGGACATGTCATCGAGAAGACACGCCACCATGTTAGGCATCGCGGCTATCTCTACGAAGTCGATGTTTTCGGCGGAATTCTTGCCGGCCTTGTGGTGGCCGAGCTTGAGACGCCGGAGGATGTACCTGACGAAATGCTGCCTGATTGGCTCGGCCGCGAAGTGACCGGCGAGCAAAGGTTTTACAACGCGTCGCTCGCCTTTGGGGGGATTCCGGAGATCGCCGCATGAGTTTTCGCATCGATCCGCGCCTGCCGCTGACCGGCGAGGTCAGACGCATCCTTGGCGAGGAAATCGGCAAGGCGCTTGCGCATCTGGCCGCGGCGCACGACCGGCCGGAGCCGGCGCTGCACAAATGCCGCAAGCGGCTGAAGAGCGCGCGCGCCTTGCTGCGCCTGGTCCATTCCGGTAACGAAACGTTTTGCCAAACTGAAAACCAGTGCTACCGCCAGGTGGCGGCCCTGCTGGCGGGTCCGCGTGAAGCAACCGCCCTGGTCGACCGGCTGGCGGCCGCCTTTCCGGAGCATGTTGCCGGCGGCGGCCTCGACAGCGTGCGCGATCGGCTTATTGCCCGCCAGCATGAAATGCATGCCGGCGCCGGCCTCGACGCCGCCATAGGCGCTGCGACCGCCGCCTGCGAGGAAGGCCTGGTCCGGATAGAGCGGCTACTGCTCCCGGATTTGCCCGAACACGCCGCCGACGTGCTCGCCGACGGCGCCCGCAAGACCTTGCGCCGCGCCAGGAAGGCGCTGGACAGGGCGGGATCGCGCGGTGAGGCGGAGGATTTCCACGACCTGCGCAAGGCGGCAAAGACCCACTCGATGCATTTGTCGCTGCTCGGCCGGCTGTGGCCAACGCCGATCAAGGTGCGGCGCAAGGCGGTCGACGAACTGGGCGAAAAGCTCGGCGAACTGCACGATGTCTTCGTCATGCGCGCCCTGCTCGAAGCCGACGACGAACCGCTCGGCGATGCCCAGGACACCAAGCTTCTGGGCAAGCTTTTGAAGCGCTCGGAAAAGAGCCTGAAGAAGGCCTGTCTCGCCGGGGCAGCCGACCTGTTCGGCGACAACCCCAAGCGCTCGACAAAGAAACTCGCCCGCAATGCGCGCGACGACCTCGCCGGCCCGGCGCCCCAGGAAGAGGCGGGCGTTCCGGTCGGTTGACGGCGCGCTGGCCCTTGCCGGTCGGCCCGTGCTAGTCACGCTCTACGATGACCGCGCCCGGCGACACGCTTCTCGACCGACTTGGCCGCTGGCTTGCCGGCCGGCTGCAGGAAGAATCCTCGGGCTATGAGCCCTACACGCCGTCCGACGCCGAGACGTTGCGGCGCACGCTCGAGCCCGGCGACATCCTGCTCATCGAGGGCAACCAGAAGATCTCGGCGGCGATCAAATACCTGACACAGTCGACCTGGTCGCACGCCGCCTTCTATGTCGGCGATGCCTTGTCCGAACCGGAGGACGGATCGGAACGGCGTCGGCTGATCGAAGTCACGCTCGGCGAAGGCTGTGTCGCCGTGCCGCTGTCGCGCTACCGCACCTACAACACCCGCATCTGCCGCGCGAGCGGCCTGACCCCGGAAGACCGCGACAAGGTCGTCGCCTTCATGATCGGCAAGCTCGGCTTGAAATACGACCTCAAGAACATCTTCGACATGCTGCGCTATTTCCTGCCGACGCCGCCGGTTCCGGTGCGCTGGCGCCGCCGCATGCTGGCTTTCGGCTCCGGCGATCCGACGCGCGCCATCTGCTCGACGCTGATCGCCGAGGCGTATGGCGAAATCCGCTACCCGATCCTGCCCGAGATCACCCGCGCGCCCGGCCGCGCCTCGGCGCAGTCGACCTATATGCGCAAGGAAATCCTGCACATCCGCCACCACTCGCTCTACACGCCGCGCGACTTCGACCTCTCGCCCTTTTTCCGCATCGTCAAGCCGACGCTCGAATACGGTTTCGACTATCGGGAGATGGTCTGGGAGGACAACGCAGGCACAGACGTCGCAGCCGCGAAGGCTGCCGCAATCGCCTCAGACACGTGATGGCTTTCGGCCCAGGTCAGGACATGTTCCTCTGTCCGGCCGAGGTGCAGGCGTTTCCCAGGGCGGCCTGTATCACGCCGAAACCGCAATAGCGCCCTGGTTTTCGGCTCTGTGTTCGACCCAGACATGGACCGGTTCGTCCCGGCCGCGGATGCTCACCGGACCATGATCGCGCGCATTCAACTGTGTCGTGGGCGATTCCGCCTTCGCGGCCTCAATCAGTCGTGACCCAAAGCAAATATTCGCCTGAAGCTCACGACAGAGCGACTGCAAACGGCTGGCGACGTTGACGGTGTCGCCCACCACCGCGAAGGACAGATTGCGCTCGCTGCCGACCGCGCCGATGACGACAGCGCCATATTGTGCACCGATCCGAACGTCCAGCGGCGGGTATCCCCTGGACACCCGCTGCACATTCCAGTCTTCGAGAGCGGCGATCATCGCTTCAGCGCACTGGATGGCCCGAGTCGCATCGTCATGGCTGGCTTGCGGAACCCCGAATGTCGCCATGATGCAATCGCCGATATAGTTATCGACGGTGCCATGGTGGTCGAAAACGACCTGCTCCATGCGACGGTGGAACTGACGCAGAAGTTCGAACACTGCTTCGGCCGGATGATCCTCGGAATAGTGTGTGAAGCCGACGATGTCGGCGAACAGCACCGCGATGTCCTGCCGGCGGACCGGGCCGAAGGGCTCGTCATCCGTGGCGAGTTGGTCCACGACATTGGGCGAAAAATGCCGGGCGAGATTGGCGCGCGCGCGCTCTGCCTTGACATAGTCTTCCGACAGATGTCGGGAGCGAGAGACGACCAGCGCCATGATTGCGCCGATAATCAGCACGACCAACACGTTGGTCGCCTGCGCGAATGTATCGACGAAATTGGGGTTGAGATAGAGGTTCAGTCGCTCTGTGACCGGCATCGAATAGAGGTTCGTCGCCGGAATGACGGTTCCCGGACGAAGAATCACCCATCCGACGCCGATCGCCCACGTCAAGGCCGCGAGCGCGCCGAGATAGAGCGCCAATCGTGTCGAAAGGGTCAGCGCGCCAAGGCATACGAAAATCAGCAGGAATTTGAAACTGCCCTCGCGCAGTTGCATCGCGGCCGGCGCGACCTCCTGGGAAAACGGGTTGGGTGCCACCAGCAGAACGGTCAACAGAATGATGTCTAGCGTACCGACGAGGTAACCGATCCACCATCGCGCCGTGCGACGGCGCGCAAAGCGAAACTGGATCAGGCCGACGAGTTGGAACAGCAACAGGCCCGCCAGCACGAAGAGAAGCGAGGCATCCCAGCGGCTGATCAATGAAAAGAAGCAGAAGATCACGGCGAGCGATGCCGTACGCGCCCAGAACTGCAATGCAGCACCCTGGCGTTCTGCGCGCGCCCGCAAATTTTTCAGGCGCGAATAGCGGCGAAGTTCAAGTGTTGGCGCGGTCGGCATAGGATCACTTCGATTTCACGGGGACGTGTCACGCATTCGGCAAACCCGACCTCTACAGTCTGGCAAATCAGTGCGCGAACTCTATCATGAATGTGGTTTCATTTTTGAAATGCGGCTGCAAAGAGCAAAAACGTCCAGACAAAAGATCATGTTGAAAACCGACGCAGTACAGGCGGTGGCTTGGCCGTGTCAGGCCGGCAAAGGACGGCGTCCCTTTGCAGGAGCCGCGGGCCGGTCGAACGCTCCGGCATCCCTGGGGTGCGGGCCGATCGGCATGATCGCCGGAAACGGCGTCGCACCGAAAGCAAACGTCCATTTGTAACCAGTGAGCTCGTTTTCGGGCGTCGTGTGCTGGTCGTGATGGGCGAGCAGCTTGGCGCGCTCGGCCAGTTCCTCAGCCTCGCGCCTCACCATCTCGGCCGTCTCAGGCCGCATCCGCCGCGAGAACGAGACAAAGGTCGCTTCCCGCTCCAGATGGGTGATCGCCCAGCCGATGAAATTCTTGTTGGTCATCTCGAACAGCGGCCTGAGCGGCCCTTCGAAATTCCACTGGATCGGCGTGTCGACCAGCAGCCGTGCCGACAGCCCGCTGCCCAGCGCAATCAGCCCGAGCGCTTCGAGATCGCGCAGATAGAGAAACATCGAGGCTTCGCTCAGGCCCTGCGAACGCATGATACCTTCGGGCGTGAATTTCTCCGACAGCATGACGAAGATGAACAGCAGCGCCGGCCGTCCCGCGAGTTTGCGCTCAATCTCCGGTGCGATGCGGTTGACCGGTCCAGGTCCCCTGTTCATCGAGCCGAGCACGTTTTCCAGCTCCACGCCGGCAGCCGCGCAAATCTCCACCAACCGGTCGAGCTTGCAATTGCGCTCGTGAAAAATGCGCTTCACCGTCGGCTCGGAAACGCCCATCCGCTCGGCAAGGTCGCGATAGGTGACGCCCTTGGCCTTCAGCGTCCGCTTCAGCGCCTCGAAGATCAGGCCATTCATGGGATGCACCTCTTTTGTGCGATTTCGTATCGGGTTTCGATACTAGCGCGGATTGGTCTTCCGGAAAAGTATCGAAAACTCTAGCTCTCCGCCTGTCATCAGGAGACCTGGCCATGAAAACCTTCATCACCTCGATTTGTTTCGCCGCCTTCGGCATCGCGCTTGCACCGGTCGCCCAGGCCGGCGAAGTCTGGCGCGCCTCCGGCTTCCAACAGCCGGAATCGGCGCTGTTCGACGCCGCCAACAATCGCATCATCGTCTCCAACATCGTCGGTAATCCCGGCGAGGCCGACGGCAACGGCTATCTCTCGGTGCTGTCTGCGGACGGCAAGGTCGTCGCCCAGCACTGGACCGACGGCATGGATGCGCCGAAGGGCTCGGCGATCTCCGGCGGCAAGCTCTACGTCGCCGATATCACCAAAATGCGCGTCGTCGATCTCGCCAGCGGCAAGCTCGTGTCGACCATCGATGTGCCTGGCGCCGTCTTCCTCAACGACGTGACATCGGACAGGTCGGGCAAAGTCTATGTCACCGATATGCTGGCCGACGCCATCTACCGCCTCGACGGCGATAAGCCCGAACTGTTCGTCAAGGATGCCAGGCTCGCCGCGCCCAATGGTGTCTTCGCCGATGGCGATCGGCTTATCGTGGCGTCTTGGGGTAAGGGCATCAAGCCCGACTTCAGCACCGCCGAGCCCGGCGGCCTGTTGTCGGTGGATATCGCCAGCAAAGCCGTCACGCCATTGCCCGGCGCGCAAAATTTCGCCGACCTCGACGGCGTCGTCGCCATCGGCGACAGCATCTACGCCACCGCCTACATGACCGGCACGCTCTATCGCTACAAGGATGGCGGCGCTCCGCAGGTTGTGGCGCAGTTCAAGCCGGGCAGCGCCGATATCGGCACCGATGGCACGCGAATCTTCGTGCCGCTGATGAACGAAGGCGACATCGCCGCAGTGAGCTTCGATGGAACATCGCAGTGATCGACCGCCGGCCGGTCCCCGGCTGGCGGCTACGCCTTCTCCGCGGCCAGTTGCGCCCGCGCATCGTTGATCGAGGCGGCAAAGGTCACCAGCGGCCGCTTGACGCCGTGGTTGATCAGCATGCGCCGTGTCTGCGGCGAGGCGCCGGCGATGATGAATCGCACCCCGGCGCGCTTCGCCTTGTGCGCCGCGCCCTCGATGACATTGGCTGCGGTGGAATCGAAGAACGGCACCGCCGAGCAATCGAGGATGAAGTTCTTGCGCTGGTCGGCGATGCGGTCCAGCACCGTGCCGACGGTCGAGGCGGCGCCGAAGAAGAAGGCGCCGGAGATGCGATAGACGACGGTGTCGGCGTCGCTCGCCTCGCTGGCATCGTAGGCGCGGCCGCTAATGTCGGCGACGTCGTCCTGCACCAGCGGCAAGTCCGCCTCCACGGCGATCGACTTGGCCATGCGGTCGATGAACAGGATCGAGCCCAGCGCGAAGCCGACGACGATCCCTTCGGTGAGGTCGCGGAAGACGACGATCAGGAAAGTCGCCATCAGCACCAGCGCATCGCCGCGCGAAGCGCGCAGCAGCGTGACGAAGGCCTGCTTCTCGAACATGTTCCAGCACACCACCGCCAGCACGCCGGCAAGGGCCGCAAGCGGGATGTAGCTGGCCAGTGGTGCGGCCACCAGCATGAAGACCAACAGGAACAGCGAATGCAGCATGCCCGAAACCGGGCCATGCGCGCCGGCCCGCACATTGGTGGCGGTGCGGGCGATGGTGCCGGTGGCGCAGATGCCACCGAACAGGGCAGACGCGATGTTGGCAAAGCCTTGCGCGACGAGCTCGCAATTGGAGCGATGCCGCCGCCCGGTCATGCCGTCGGCGACCACGGCCGAGAGCAGCGATTCAATGGCGCCGAGCAGCGCAAAGGCCACGGCGTCCGGCAGCACCGCAATCGCCTTGTCGAAGCTGAGCGCCGGCAGCGCCGGAAACGGCAGGCTGCGCGGAATGCCACCATAGCGGGTGCCGATCGTTTCCGCCGGCAAGGAAAGCAGCGCCACGACAACCGAGGCCAGCCCGACGGCGATCAGCATGCCCGGCCAGCCGGGCCGCCAGCGCTTCACCGCGACGATGGTGGCGATGGTCAGCACCGCCACCAGCGTCGCCGAGATGTTGATCGTGCCGGCCGCCTTGCCGATCGCCATCAGCTTCGGCAGCAGCGGCCCGGGCTCCGGCCCGGCAAGCCTCAGCCCGAACAGTTCGACGATCTGGCCGGAAAAGATGATGATGGCGATACCGGCGGTGAAGCCGACCGTCACCGGATAGGGGATGAATTTGATGTAGGTGCCGAGCCTGAGATAGCCGATGGCGAGCAGGAAGACACCGGCCATCATCGTTGCCAAGAGCAGCCCGTCAATGCCTTCGCGCTGCACCGTCGCCGCCACCAGCACGATGAAGGCGCCGGCCGGGCCGCCGATCTGGAAGCGGCTGCCGCCGAGTGCCGAGATGATGAAGCCGCCGACAATGGCCGTGAACAGGCCGCGCTCAGGCGTCACCCCCGACGCGATCGCAATCGCCATCGACAGCGGCAGTGCCACGATGGCGACGGTCAGCCCGGCCATGAAGTCGGCCTTGAACTGCGGCAGGCGGTAACCCTCGCGCCAGACCGTCACCAGCTTGGGTGTGAACAGCTCGGAAAATGTCGGCTTTGTCGATTTCTGGGCCGACTTCTGGGCCGGTTGATGTACTGCCCGCCGGATCTGATCCATGGACTGCCTTCCGCTTGCGTGAAGGCGGCGGGATCGTCGGCAGGACTGTCGGCGGTCGCCGTCGCGACTAATGCCGGCTCAGCTTTGCGGGTTCGGCGCGACCGGCTTGAGGCGCACGCCTCGGCCGCCGCGCTCGCTGGTCTGATTCTCGCCGATCAGTTCCACTCCGGCCTCGTCGAGTGCCTGGATGACCTTCATCAGCGTGTCGACCACGCCCCTGACCACGCCGTCGCTCGCTTCCATGCGTTGGATGGTCGGAAGCGAAACCCCGGCACGCTCGGCGAGCGTCTTCTGATCGATGCCGGCAAGCGCCCTTGCGGCGCGCATCTGCGCGGCAGTGATCATCGGCTGGAATCCCCGTCTGAGTCTGCGGGGTGGAGGTATAGTATAATCATTGTGATGTTTCAACCATCATGATGCATACATGAAACATGATTCGCCCGTGGAACCGGACGGTGGGAAAACAGGATAAGCATGCTACGCTATCCGCCTTGGTTCTCATTGGCGGGGAGATATCAGTTGAAGATTTTCAAGATCTTGATGACATCGGCAGCCTTGCTGTCGGCGGTTTTTCTGCTGGCAGGCTGCGGGCACGGGCTGATCAACCGGCTGATCTGATTGCCGCTCCGGACCGTTAGTTTTTTTCAAACTCGCTGTCACTATCCGCCACCGCATGCCGCCGCTGCAGCAGCCGCGCTGCCAGCCAGCACAGCATTGCCCAGGCGAAGCCGGCGCACCAGCCGGCGAGCACGTCGGAAGGCCAGTGGACGCCGAGATAGACGCGGCTGACGCCGACCAGCAGCGTCGTCAAAACCGCCAGGCAGAGCACGAAGATCTTGGTCGTACGTCCCGGCAAGAACCGCGCCGCCAGCGAGCCGAGTGTCAGATAGGTCACCGCCGAGACCATCGCGTGGCCACTTGGGAATGACAGCGACGTCTCTGTGGCGAGGTGCGAAACAAGGTCCGGGCGCGGCCGGTCGACGCCGGCTTTCAACAGGCTGGACAGCGCCTGGCCGCCGGCCACCGCCACCAGGATGAACAGCGCCGTTCCTGCCTTGCGGATCAGCAGCAGATAGACAATCACCGCCGCCACGATCAGCACCAGCACCGTGGAGCTGCCGAGGCTGGTGATGTCGCGCATCGCTCCCTGCAGCCAGACCGGGCCGAGCGGAACGTCGGGATGGCCGGCCTGGCGGAAGGCAAGCAGGATCTCGGTATCGAAAGCATGCGGGGTGGTGTCGCGCGCCACTTCCATCAGCTCCTCGAATCCCCAAAGCCCGCCGGCGACGATCAGTCCGGCGAGCAGCACCGGAAATTCGATCCAGTTGGCGAGGGTGCGGAGGGCGGTCTTCATCGGACTATAGCCGCCCCTGCAGATAGGGCCCGAGCGTGATCAGCGCCACCGCGCCGATCGCCAGCACAATGCCGGTTGCCTGCAAGGCGTTGACGCGTTCGCCGAAGAACACCAGCGCCACCGCATTGACCGCCACCAGCTGGATCACCGCCGACAGGCTGAACGACACCGACATGCCAAACTCGCGGACCAGCCGCAGCATCATCAGATTGCCCGCCGTATAGAGCGCCAGCGTCAGCAGGATCTTGCCGAGGCTCGGCGCCAGCCCCCATTGCTTGGCCGCGATTGCCGCCAAAAGGAAAATGACCGTCGAAATGACGAGCTGCGCCAGTCCCCAGAAACTCACTTTGTGCCTCGCTGTCGTTTGTGGCAGTCCTTGTTTCGCAAGCGTGCCGGCACGTCAAGCAGACTGCGGTGGAACAGGCCCGACCCAGAGGACCCGGGTAGGTGGCAGCAAGATCGCAGTCTGATTGCCAACGCTCGGGCCGGAGTCACCCAAATCCAGGCGACTGCTCTACTCAAGCCTCGGGAAAGATTGGACATTTATTCTTGGCACCCTAGGTCTTGCGGAGGAGGCTGCCATGCCGAAGTCTGTTTATGACCGTGGCCTGCTCAGGCCCGACGATATCGCCAAGCTGCAACGTGTGTTCGACGAGGCCTGCCGCAGGCGCGACGTCCATCCCGATTCGGCCGATGCGCGCGAACTCGCGTTAACTGTGCTGGCCCTGCACAATGCCGGCATGGTCGAGGAGGACATGCTGATTGAAGCCGTCGGTTTCCGCCGGCTGGAGCCGAAATCAGCCTGAGGCCGCAAAGACGGCCCTTGGCCTAGCCGGCGCGCTGCACGACGGCCACGTTCATCTTTGACCTCAGCCGGAAGCCGATGGATTCGTACAATCCGATCGCGTTGGCATTGTTGGCATAGGCGTGCAGGTAGGGCACCTCGCCACGCGCCATGATGCGGTTGGACACGAACACCGACAGCAGCCGGCCAAGGCCACCGCCGCGAAAGTCCGGATGCGAGCACACGCCGCTGAGTTCGCTGTAGCCGGGCTGCTTCATGCGCTCGCCGGCCATTGCCGCAAGCCTGCCATTGATCTTTACGCCCCAGAAATCGCCCAGACTCAACGCCTTGAGCGTGAACGGGCCTGGCCTGGTCAGCGACGCCAGAGCGAGCATCTCGGCCGCATCGTCCAGCGTCAGCTGCTGCACACGCTCGTCCGACACGGTCGGCAAGGGCGCCTCGGCAACCATCTGAACGCCGAAGGCCGTCGTGGTTGCGGTCAGTTCCGGCGGCAGGGCAATGGGGTCCGACTGAAGCATGAATACGCTTTCACCTGCGGGAACGAGTCTTCCGAGCGCGTGCAGGCTCTCAGCGTCATCTGCGCCTGAAGCCGCGAACGGGACGATCGACGCGGGATAGCGCCTGGCGAGCTTGTCGCCATAGGCAAAGATTCGATGCCGCGTGTCGAGCGCGCTCCAGACGGGACGGTCGAGGATATGGCTCATGGCGCGACACCCTGCTTTACACGACGATCGAGCGGAGCCACCGCCAAGCCGTCCTCGATGGCCGAGAGTTGTTCGAGAAGCGGCCCTGCAACGCCTCTGCACAGGTCGGCGACGGCATTCTCGATGCGGGGCCACACATCCCGCTTTGCTCTGTCGACCAGACGTTGACCATTCTTGGTCAGCGAGACCATTCGCCGCCGCTGGTCGCCGTCCGACTGGATGACCTCGACCAGCCCCAGCTCGGCCAGCAGCGCCACGCTGCGCGTCACGCCCGGCTGGGTGATGCCGAGCGACTGCGCCAGCTCGCCGACCGGCAGCGGCCCCAGCCGATCGAGCGCGGCCAGCAGCGGGTACTGGCTCGACTGGACCGGCACCTCAAGACCATCGAGCATGCGCTGCGTATCGGCCTGCAGCTGCTCGCCGATGCGCTTCAGCCTGCTGCCGAGGGTGAGGTAGCCAAGAGATCGAATGATATCTTCCATTGTGGTCCGCTCGCTTGTTCATTACATGTTATATAACAAAGCAAGAAACGGAATCAAGACTGCCCTAGTCAGGAGGCCGGAGCCTCTCAGCTTCGTCGTCCCTGGGGGGAGCGGCCGCGCAGCGGCGTCGCGAAGACCCTGGGATCCATGCCGCCGCGACCCTTGGCCGTGGAGTGCACCGGAGCAGAACCTGCACCGCCTTGTAGCTCACAAGTCGCGGAATGGATCCTCGGGTCTGCGCTGCGTCGCTTCGCTCCTTGCTTCGCCCGTGGATGACGAAGGGACGGGGTGCCTCAGCCAATCGCCAGGGCCGCTACGACCCTCTGACGATCTGCCTGGCGATCGCTTTGGCCTGCAGGCCGGCGCTGTGGAAATAGCTGGTCAGGCTGGGCCGCATGCCGATGAACCACAGGCCGGGCTGGCCGCTCGGCGTGCCACCATTGGCTTTCGGCACGCCCTTGGCGTCGAGCACGCCGAGATCGCCCAACATGGCCTCCAAGCCGGTGCGATAGCCGGTCGCTGCGATCACCACATCCGGTTCAATCGCCGTACCGTCGTTCAACCGCACGCCCGGGCCTTCGAAGGCCGTCACCGGCGCCACCACCGAAATCCGTCCGGCCTTCAGCGCGGCGACGGCGCCGTCGTCGACGGCAATCGCAATCTGCTCGACGCCGAGCCGGCTGGCGCCGCCTTTCGGCGCCGGCGGCAGGCCGAAACGGGTGAGGTCGCCAAACACCAGGCGTTGCGTCGCGGCGATCACGGCGTCGGCAATCCACGTCGGCAGCATCGCCATGAAGCCGCCGAAGCGCGCGACGGCAACCTTGCCGATCCGCTTCGGCATCAGCGAAGGACCTTGCCTGGCCGACAGCCACACAGCTTCCGTATCGGCGCGGGCAAGATGATTGAGCACGTCGAAGCCGGAATTTCCGGCCCCGACCACCAGCACTTTTTTGCCGGCATAGTCCTCCGCTGTGCCGAACTCAGCAGCGTGGATCAGTTTGCCCGAAAAGGACGCCTTGCCCGGCCAGTCCGGCGTCCACGGCAAGCGGTCACGGCCGGTGGCAACGAGGACGTGTCGTGCGCTCAGCACTCCTTGGCTGGTATGGACGAGCCAGTGGCCGCCGTTGCGCTCGATCCGTTCGACGGCGGTGCCGAATTCGACCCTAATGCCGCGGATGCGGGCAAAATCATTGAGATAGCCGACGATGACATCCTTGTTCGGAAAGGCGGCGGTGCGCGACGGATAGGCGAGACCGGGCAGGGCCGACAGCGCGCGATGCGTATTGAGTGTCAGCTTCTCGTGTCGTCGCCGCCACGGTTCAGCGATCCGCTGTTCCTTGTCCAGCACAACCGCCGCCATGCCGCGCCGGCCAAGCGCGTCGGCAGCCGCCAAGCCGGCCGCCCCGGCGCCGATGACGATCACCGTCTCGTCAGAGCCTTGCGGCCCCCGGACGATAGGGATCGTTTTACTTGTCGTTGCCGCCATTCGGTCGAGATTCCCTTTTAGCTGCGCCATGGGGACCCGTCCTGTATGGCACGTCCTGTATGGCACATGGGCGATATGATCGATAATGAGGTCGCGTCAATGCGACTGATTCGAGGCCTTGGGGGCAGGCCTCCGTTTATCATCGGCACGCGGAAGCTCGACCATGCCCTCCTTGCGTATCTTTCTCGACAGACTGCTGGAGGGCGCTGCAGCCAAGGTGCCGCGCCAGGATTTGACCCATGTCGAGCGGCTGGCGCTGGTCCGCCGGCACGGCGACTTCTCGCTGGCCTATTCGACCGCCGTGCAGCAAAAACTGTCCTATTTCGGCGACACTGAGGGCTATATCGCCTTCGGCACCAAGATGAAGCACCATTTCGCGCTCGGTGACCCGGTGGCCTATCCGCCCGATCGGCCCGACTACATAAGACGCTTCGTCGAAGCCGCCGACAGCCCGTGGTTCGTACAGATCGGCGAACCGACGGCGCGCGTGCTGTCCGGACTCGGCTACCAGGTCAACCGTCTCGGAATCGACACGCGGCTGGAGCTTCCCGCGCACGACTTTTCCGGCAAGCGCAACGAAACCGTGCGCTATTCAGAACGTTGGCTGTTGAAGAAGGGGTTTTCCTTTGGCGAGGGTGCGGTCTATCTCGATGAGGTCCAGCGCCTGTCGCAGAACTGGCGGGCCGACCGCATCGTCAAGCGCTGGGAGATGGCGTTCCTCAACCGCCCCTTTGCGGATCATCTCGGCATCGATATGCGCCGTTTCGTGCTCTACAGCCCGGAAGGCGAACTCGTCGCCTTGCTCGATTTCGATCCGCTGTTCAGAGACGGCAAGGTGATCGGCTATACCACCTCGTTCAAGCGCAAGCATATCGATGCTTCGCCGCATGCCGAAATCGGCCTGACCAAATTCGCCGTCGACCGCTTTCGCGGCGAGGGCATTTCCGTCGTCACGCTCGGCCTGTCGCCGATGCTCGATGTCGGCGCCAATGAATTTGCCGAATCGAGCTTCTGGCGCAACGCTTTCGAGCGCGCCTATGAATCGCCCTGGGTCAACCGCAGCAAGTTCAACCTGAAGGGTCAGGCGGCGTTCAAGCGCCGCTTCCACGGCGTCGAGGAGCCGACCTACATCGCCTTCCGCAAAGGCACGCTGGTCGAGATGCTGGGCCTGCTGCGCCTGATCAAGGCGGTCTAGCCCTTGGCCGAAGCCACGGTTCGTCAGTTGCGCAGCCGGTAGCCGGTCCGGAATATCCAGGCGACGATGGCGATGCAGATGGCGAGGAACACCACGGTCATGCCGAGGCTGACGCCGACCGAGACGTCGGACTTGCCATAAAAGCTCCAGCGGAAACCGCTGATCAGATAGACGACCGGGTTGAACAGCGTCACCGTGCGCCAGACCTCGGGCAGCATATTGATCGAATAGAAGCTGCCGCCGAGGAAGGTCAGCGGCGTGATGATCAAAAGCGGCACCAGCTGCAGCTGCTCAAAACTTTTCGCCCAGATGCCGATAATGAAGCCGAACAGGCTGAAGGTCACCGCCGTCAGCACCAGGAAGGCCAGCATCCAGAACGGATGCTGGATGTGCAGCGGCACGAACAGCGAGGCCGTCGCCAGGATGATCAGGCCGAGGATGATCGACTTGGTCGCCGCGCCACCGACATAGGCAATGACGATCTCAAGATAGGACACCGGCGCCGACAGCAGTTCGTAGATCGAGCCGACGAATTTCGGGAAGTAGATGGCGAATGAGGCATTGGAGATCGACTGCGTCAACAGCGACAGCATGATCAGGCCGGGCACGATGAAGGCGCCGTAGCTGATGCCGTCGATCTCGGTGATGCGCGAGCCGATGGCCGAGCCGAAGACGACGAAATAGAGCGATGTCGAGATCACCGGCGAGACGATGCTCTGCAGCACGGTGCGGAACGCTCGCGCCATCTCGACCCGGTAGATCGCCCAGACTGCGCGCCAATTCATGGTTCTTGCCTCAGCAGATTGACGAAAATCTCTTCGAGCGAGCTGTTTTGCGTGTCCATGTCGCGGAACTGGATGCCGGCCGCCTCGAGATCGCGCAGCAGCGAGGCGACGCCGGGGCGTTCGCTCTGATTGTCATAGGTGTAGGTCAGCTGTGTGCCATCGGGCGACAGCTCCAGTCTATAGCGCGAGAAAGCATCGGGAACGACGGTCAGCGGCGTGCGCAGCTCCAGCAGCAGCCGCTTGCGTCCAAGCTTGTGCATCAGCTCGGCCTTGCCTTCGACCAGGATGATCTCGCCCTTGTTAATGACGCCGACGCGGTCGGCCATCGCCTCGGCCTCTTCGATGTAATGCGTGGTGAGGATGATGGTGACGCCGTCGTCGCGCAGCCGGCGCACCATCGCCCACATGTCCTGGCGCAGCTCGACGTCGACGCCGGCCGTCGGCTCATCCAGGAACAGCACGCGCGGCTCATGCGACAGCGCCTTTGCGATCATCAGCCTGCGCTTCATGCCGCCAGACAGCGTGATCGCCTTGGCGTCCTTCTTGTCCCACAGCGAGAGGTCGCGCAGCACCTTCTCGACGAAGCCCGCGTTGGGCGCCTTGCCGAACAGGCCGCGGCTGTAATTGACCGTCGTCCACACAGTCTCGAAGGCGTCGATGGTCAGCTCCTGCGGCACAAGCCCGATCAGGCTGCGCGCGGCGCGGTAATCGCGGTTGATGTCATTTCCATCGACCGTCACCGTGCCCGACGAGCGGTTGACGATGCCGCAGACGATCGAGATCAGCGTCGTCTTGCCGGCGCCGTTCGGCCCCAGCAGCGCGAAGATCTCGCCGCGTTCGATGTCGAGGTTGATTTCCTTCAGCGCCTTGAAGCCGGTGGCATAGGTCTTGGTGACCCCGGAAATCGCAATGATGGAGGGCGAGATAGTGGAAGACATGAGGCGGGAAACGACTGCTTGAAAGGGATTATTATTGCGCTGAATGTCGGTGCGCACGGCCGGAAGTCAATGCCGCTGCTGACAATTGTGGACAAATGTTCCCTTATTGCCGTTTCGCCAGGAGGTAGCCAGGGCACTGACGGTTTGGCCTGATCTGCTGCGACAACGCGCCCCGCGTGGCGCCACGCCGCTTTGACCGGGCTGGGCTTCCGCCCTATTCTTCAATCACAAACAGCAGCCGGAGCCCGCCATGGACCCGCTCATCCTGTCGCGTATGCAGTTCGGGGCGAACATTTCGTTCCACATCCTGTTTCCGACGATCACCATCGCGCTTGGCTGGGTGCTGCTGTTCTTCAAACTCCGCTACAACGCCACCAACGATTCCGCCTGGATGCGCGCCTATTTCACCTGGGTGAAGGTGTTTGCGTTGTCCTTCGCCATGGGTGTGGTCTCGGGCGTCACCATGAGCTTCCAGTTCGGCACCAACTGGCCGGGCTATATGGAAACGGTTGGCAACATTGCCGGGCCGCTACTCGCCTACGAGATCCTCACCGCCTTCTTCCTCGAAGCGGCCTTCCTCGGCATCATGCTGTTCGGCTTCCGCCGCGTGTCGAACCGCGTCCACACGCTGGCCACCGTGCTGGTCGCCGGCGGCACCACGCTGTCCGCCTTCTGGATCATCGCGCTCAATTCCTGGATGCAGACGCCGACCGGCTTCGAAATGATCGGCGGCAAGGCGCATCCCGTCGACTGGTGGGCGATCGTCTTCAACCCGTCCATGCCTTACCGCCTCGTGCACATGCTGCTCGCCTCGGGGCTCACCGTCTCGTTCCTGATCGCCGGCCTGTCGGCGCTGCGCTATCTCAGCGGCGACCGTTCGGAATCGATGTGGAAGGCGCTGCGCACCGGCGTCTTCACCGCCGCCATCCTGATCCCGATCCAGATCTTTGCCGGCGACCAGCACGGGCTGAACACGCTGGAGCACCAGCCGCAGAAGATCGCCGCCATGGAGGCCAACTGGAACACCGGCCCCAACGTGCCGCTGGTGCTGTTCGCCTGGCCGGATGAGGCGGCGAAGGAAAACAGGTTCGAGGTCGCCATTCCCGATGGCACCAGTGTTGTGCTGCGGCATTCGACCAACGGCGTTGTGCCGGGGCTCAACGACTATCCCGGCCTCCATCCGCCGGTCCTTCCGTTGTTCTGGGGCTTTCGCATCATGGTCGGCACCGGCATTTTGATGCTCATCGTGTCCTGGTCGGCGACCTTCTTCCTCAAGCGTCGCCACAGCCTGCCGAGGCCGCTGGCCATGCTGATGGTGCCGATGGCGCTGTCCGGCTGGCTGGCGACGCTCGCCGGCTGGTACACGACCGAGATCGGCCGCCAGCCCTGGCTGGTGACGGGCGTGTTGAAGACGGCGGATGCGGTCGGCCCGGTCGCCGGCAGCCATGTCGCGCTGACGCTGGCGATCTATCTCATCCTCTATGTGCTTTTGCTGATCGCCTATCTCGGTGTGCTGGTGCACCTGGCGCTGAAGGCGGCCAAGGACGGTGACACCTCGCCGCTGCCGGGCGTGATGAAAACGGCGATGTCGCAACCGGCCGCGGGGGAGTGAGGATGCACATATTCAAGATCAGCGCCGCCCCTCACCTGCCTGCCGGCATCCTCTCCCCGTATAGGGACGGGGAGAGGGCCGTTGTCGTCGCCGCTTTCGCCAATCGCCGGCATTGCAGGAAGAGACCCGGCATTGCGGCCAGCCCCCTTCTCCCCGCCACTGTACGGGGAGAAGTGCCCGGCAGGGCGATGAGGGGCGGCGCCAACCTCGGTAATCGATCTGAGGATATCGAGTCAGGCGCCGTGCATTCTGTCCCTCGTTGTCGCGGAGGAAGCAAATGACCTTCGACTGGCCAACCGCGCTCCCCCTGATCTTCGCCGGGCTGATGGGCCTCGCCATCCTGATCTACGTCATCCTCGACGGTTTCGATCTCGGCATCGGCATCCTGTTCTCGGTCGCCGAAGATGCCGAGCAGGACACGATGATTGCGGCAATAGGCCCGTTCTGGGATGCCAACGAGACCTGGCTGGTGCTGGCCGTCGGGCTGCTGCTGGTCGCCTTCCCGATGGCGCATGGCGTCATCCTGACCGCCCTCTACATTCCGGTCTTCGTGCTTTTGGTCGGCCTCATCCTGCGCGGCGTCGCCTTCGACTTCCGCGCCAAGGTGCCGTCTGGCAAGAAGCATCGCTGGAATCGCATCTTCTTCCTCGGCTCCATCATCGCCTCGCTGGCGCAGGGCTATATGCTGGGCGTCTATGTGCTGGGCCTCGATGTCGGCCTTGGCGGCATCGCCTTCGGCGCGCTGGTGGCGCTTTGCCTGTCGGCCGCCTATGCCGCGATGGGCGCCGCCTGGGTGATCTACAAGACCGAGGGCGAATTGCAGAGGAAGGCGGTGCGCTGGCTGCGCACAACCCTCGTGCTGACCGCGCTCGGCATGGCGGCGGTGTCGCTGGCCACACCCTTCGCCAGCCCGCGCATTTTCGCAAAATGGTTCGTCTGGCCCGAAATGCTCTATCTGTCGCCGCTGCCGATCCTGTCGGCGCTGCTGTTCCTGTGGCTGTGGCGGCAGACCTTCCATCTGCCCAAACCCGACGACCGCCATGCGCTCCGGCCGTTCCTGACGCTGGCCACCATCTTTGCGCTAGGCTTTGCCGGGCTGGCCTGGTCGTTCTACCCCTTCGTGGTGCCCGATAAGCTGACCATCTGGCAGGCGGCGTCAGCGACGGAAAGCCTCGCCATCATCCTCGCCGGCACGGTCGTCGTGCTGCCGGTGATTATTTTCTATTCGTTCTATGCGTATCGCGTGTTTGGGGGGAAGGCGACGGATCTGACGTATGATTGAGGGGGTGGTGACAGCCTCTTTCTCCCCGTCACTGTACGGGGAGAAATGCCCGGCAGGGCAATGAGGGGCAGCACAAACCTGTCACGTTGGGTGCGCCGATAACCTTTCGATGCCGGCGCCGCCCCTCATCCGCCTGCCGGCACCTTCTCCCCGTATAGTGACGGGGAGAAGGCCGAAACCCTCAGCTCTTCTCCGCCAGCACCAGCACCGGCTTTTCGCTATAAAGCGCCGGGAACAGCGACTTCAAATTCGCCACCTTGGGCAGGTCGTTGTAGACGATGTAGGGATAGGTCGGATTCAGCGTCAGGAAGTCCTGGTGGTACTCCTCGGCCGGATAGAAGGTCTTGCCCGTCTCCAGCGTGGTGACGATGGGCTTGGGAAACACCTTGGCCTTGTCGAGCTGGGCGATGTAGCTCTGGGCGATCTTCTGCTGCTCGCTGTTCTCGGCAAAGATCGTCGAGCGGTACTGGGTGCCCGAGTCCGGGCCCTGGTAGTTCAGCTGGGTCGGGTTGTGGGCGACCGAGAAGTAGACCTGCAGCAGCTGGCCGTAGGTCACCTTGGACGGATCATAGGTGATCTCGACCGACTCGGCATGGCCGGTGCGGCCGCTGCCCACCGTTTCGTAGACGGCGTCATCCTTGGCGCCGCCGGTGTAGCCGGAGACGGCCTTGGTCACGCCCTTGACGTGCTGGAACACGCCCTGCACGCCCCAGAAGCAGCCGCCGGCGAAGATCGCCTTCTCGCTGCCGCTGGCGGCTTTCTCATCCATTGCCGGCGGCGGGATCACCACCGCGTCCTCGGCCGAACGCGCCGGGCTCTGCCAGAAGGCGGCTGCCGCCGCGGCGACGATGAGTGCGGCAAGCGCGCTCTTGAAGATCGGCGTTCTCGTCTTTGCAATGCCGGTCATGTCTGATCTCCTTGATGGTGGCGACGACTATACGACAGATCGTCCCGTCTGGTTTCTCAAATTGCCGTGCGCCGCCCGGCCGCCATACGGCCGGGCCACGGGTTCAAGCCTTATTGCGCGGGCGCCATCGCGTCCGCCGGCTTCATCGCATCCGTTGCGGGTTTCATGGCATCGGCCGGCTTCATGGCGTCGGTGGCGGGTTTCATCGCATTCGTCGCCATCGGGTCGGCGGGCTTCATGGCATCGGTCGCCGGCTTCATGGCGTCCGTTGCCGGCTTCATCGCCTCGGTGGCCATCGGATCGGCCGGCTTCATGGCGTCTTCGGCGCGGGCGCCGGCGGCGAAGGCCGTCATCGAAAGCGCAAAGGCGAGCGCCGTCAGGGTCTTGGTCATGGGTATTTCCTCTCTGATGAGGGCGCGCGGATGCGAGCCCGGTTGTGCCGCGCTTGCGGCGTTGGGTGGACAAAGAAAAATCAGTCGGCGACTGCTGCCAGGATCGGCCCGCCGCCCGGGGTCTGCACCAGCACCGCGGTGCTCAAGCCGCCGGAGGCCGCCGGCAGCGGCAGCGAAGTAGCGCCCCCGCTCCAGCTGCCGAGTTTCTCCAGCGAGTGCACGACATTGGCATGCGGCAGCGTGCGGCCGGTGTTCTCGCCGCGCGCCACCGGCACCTCGATGACGCCCTTGTTGTAACGAACCAGCCAAACATCGGCCTTGCCGCCGGGTGCGGAACCCGCTCCAATGCTGATCTTGCCGCCATCGAGCGACAGCGACGGTCCCTTGGCGTGGCCGCTCGCGGAAATCAGCTGCTCGATCTCGCCGGGCGCCGCCCCCACCACATCGGCGCCGCCATTGACCACGACCTGCGGCGTGAACGGGCCGGAGCGGCCAAGCGACGGCTCATAGCGCACCTGGCGCTGCGTGAATTCCTCACGGCCGAACGTGTCCTTCCAGCCGAGATAATCCCAGTAGGTGACGTTGAACGACAGCGCCAGCACGCCCGGCTGGTCCTTGACCTTGATCAGATTGGCATTGGCCGGCGGGCAGGACGAACAGCCCTGGCTGGTGAACAATTCGACCACGGTGAGCGGCTGGGCGAAGGCGGTGCCGATCGACGACAACAGCGATGCTGCGAGGAGGCCGGACAAGGCGATAAGTTTTGTGGACATTGGGCTTGCTCCGTGCGGCGCTGGGATGCGCCGGTCATCACTCACTTCGCCGCCGCCCGAGGCTTCGTTACAGCGCTCACCGGTTTGTGATGTGTGCCGGCGCGCCCTCCCCTTCTCCCCTTGTGGGAGAAGGTGGATCGGCGCGCAGCGCCGAGACGGATGAGGGGTGTTCCCGCGGAGTGAGAGGTTGGTTAATCTGACGTCATGCCACATCAACCCATCGCTCCCGCCAAACGCAGCTTTGCCCGTTCGCTCCGACGTGAAATGACGGAAGCGGAAGACAGGCTGTGGCACGAACTGCGTGATCGCAGACTCGATCGGATCAAATTCCGGCGTCAGGTTCCTGTCGGAAAATACGTCGCCGATTTCGCTTGTCTTGAAGCACGCCTCATTGTCGAGATCGATGGGAGCCAGCACGCGGATTCAGATGCCGATAGTATCCGCGGAAAGGAACTGGAGGCGAGGGGCTTTCGTGTGTTGCGCTTCTGGAACGACGATGTCCTGAAAGATCTGGACAGCGTCTGCAACACCATCATCGCCTATGTAAGGGATGTCAGTTTGCAGCCATGGCGGTGAAAAACGCCAGGCCGGCGTCAAGCTGGAACACCCCTCATCCGGCTCGGCACTGCGTGCCGATCCACCTTCTCCCACAAGGGGAGAAGGGAAGGCGCTCCCCACCACCCCCGCTTGCCCCTGCTTACAGCCCCTGCTAAAGCGCGCGCCATGAGCACGCCTCTCGACCACATCCGCAATTTCTCCATCGTCGCCCATATCGACCATGGCAAATCCACGCTTGCCGACCGGCTGATCCAGTCCACCGGCGGGCTGGAGCTGCGCGACATGAAGGAGCAGGTGCTGGACTCGATGGACATCGAGCGCGAGCGCGGCATCACCATCAAGGCGCAGACGGTGCGGCTGAAATACCGCGCCAACAATGGCGAGGACTATATCCTCAACCTCATCGACACGCCCGGCCATGTCGACTTCGCCTATGAAGTGTCGCGCTCGCTCGCCGCCTGCGAGGGTTCGCTGCTGGTGGTCGACGCCTCACAAGGCGTCGAGGCGCAGACGCTGGCCAATGTCTACCAGGCCATCGACAACAACCACGAGATCGTCGTGGTGCTGAACAAGGTTGACCTGCCGGCGGCCGAGCCCGAGCGCATCCGCGAGCAGGTCGAGGAAGTGATCGGCATCGACGCCTCCAACGCCGTGCTGATCTCGGCCAAGACCGGCCTCGGCATTCCCGATGTGCTGGAGGCCATCGTCCACCAGCTGCCGCCGCCGCGCGAGGGCAACGCCACCGCTCCGCTGAAGGCCATGCTGGTCGACAGCTGGTACGATGCCTATCTCGGCGTCATCGTTCTGGTGCGCATCATCGACGGTGTGCTGAAAAAGGGCCAGACCATCCGCATGATGGGCACCGGCGCCAAATATCTGGTCGAGCGCACCGGCGTGTTCACGCCGGCCCGTATCAATGTCGACGAGCTCGGCCCCGGCGAGTTCGGCTTCTTCACCGGCTCAATCAAGGAAGTGGCCGACACACGCGTCGGCGACACCATCACCGAGGACAAGCGCGCCACCGCGCACGCTTTGCCCGGCTTCAAGCCGGCGCAGCCGGTGGTGTTTTGCGGCCTGTTTCCGGTCGACGCCGCCGATTTCGAGGATCTGCGCGCCGCCGTCGGCAAATTGCGCCTCAACGACGCCAGCTTCTCCTATGAAATGGAAACCAGTGCGGCGCTCGGCTTCGGCTATCGCTGCGGCTTCCTCGGCTTGCTGCATCTCGAAATCATCCAGGAGCGGCTGGAGCGCGAGTTCAATCTCGACCTGATCGCCACCGCGCCCAGCGTCGTCTACCGGCTGCTGCTGACCGACGGCTCGATGAAGGAGTTGCACAACCCGGCCGACATGCCCGATGTGGTGAAAATCTCGGCCATCGAGGAGCCGTGGATCCGCGCCACCATCCTCACCCCCGACGACTATCTCGGCGGTATTCTAAAACTCTGCCAGGACAGGCGCGGCATCCAGGCCGACCTCTCCTATGTCGGCAAGCGCGCCATGCTGACCTACGATTTGCCGCTCAACGAAGTCGTCTTCGACTTCTACGACCGGCTGAAGTCGATCTCCAAGGGCTACGCCTCGTTCGACTATCACCTGACCGACTACAAGGAAGGCGACCTAGTGAAGATGTCGATCCTGGTCAATGAGGAGCCGGTCGACGCGCTGTCCATGCTGGTCCACCGCACGGCGGCGGAAAAGCGCGGCCGGCAGATGTGCGAGAAGCTGAAAGAGCTGATCCCGCACCACCTCTTCAAGATCCCGATCCAGGCCGCCATCGGCGGCAAGGTCATCGCCCGCGAAACCATCTCGGCCCTGCGCAAGGACGTGACCGCCAAATGCTACGGCGGCGACGTGAGCCGCAAACGCAAGCTGCTGGACAAGCAGAAAGAGGGCAAGAAGCGGATGCGGCAGTTCGGCAAGGTGGATATCCCGCAGGAGGCGTTTATCCAGGCCTTGAAGATGGGTGATTGAGAGGCATCTATTTGAAGTGCTTCTCATACAGCTTAACAGCCAGTTGCTTGTATTGGCTCGAATGGTACTGCTTAAAGGGGAATTTGTTAAGATCCGACAGGCGTGATTTATAATACTCGAAATCACCTGCCTTGTTGTTCTCAATAAGAAGCCGTAGGCAAATTAGAAGACTGTTTATCGTGGTCGTATTCAGCATACGACCGTCGACCGATTTGTCCGTTGTCCATTTATCTTTTGGAACAGACAGCTTCGCAGCCGCAAGAAACATATCGATCTGAGATGTGCAAAAAGTAACATAAGCGTTCAGCATGCTATAATCGCCATCGGCGACCATACTATCCTTACCTGGCTGTGCCCATAGAAAGAAAATAGAGTCTGTCCCAGACGTCTTAACCAGCGGCTTCAGTGCGTAACTCACGATAGAAGTTGTCTTCAGCTTATCCTTATCGAAGAAGTATCGCTCGATCTGGGAAGAAAGTGGCCCTCCGCTTTGATCCAGAGACTCCAAAACCCTTGTAGCGATGGATTCAGCCGAGAATGGCTCAAGGATAGCCGCAATAGCTTGTCTAAGACTGGATTTTGCGTTTGTCTGAGTCGAATTAATCTCAAGAAACAGCTTGGCTTCAAACTTCTCTTTCTCATCGGCACTGGCCGTCTCAGGGTATATAATTCCGGTTACAAGCAGATTCTGCTTGTTCCGCAATTTTGCAATTTCCGGGTCATCCGCAATCGATTCATGGTAGGCGTACGTCCTATGCTGACCATCGATAATGCCAATGGAATTAATTCTGTCTGGAATTTGCACTATTACAGGCACTGTCTTGTTTATAATTGTGTGATCGGCTGTTTTCCCGCCCTTCAGTCGTGCGGAAGGGTGACAATTATATTGTTAACGAAAACGCGCTTGTGGGTCTTTAGATACCTTCTAGTAGAATCGATCTTCGCCTTTGAAATCATCCTTTGGTAGAGGTTGTACGAACCACGCCACCCACCATTGCGAAGCACATACGCGCAGCGTAGCAACACACGTGGGGCTGCGTAAAACGAGACTACTTTGTAGCCCTTGCTGAAATTCGAACTAGATTCCGGCAAGAGCGAGCCGGGATAACTTTCCGTCTTCGTTCCTCCACCAATCTTCCCGCCCTGACCAATGTCCTGCTCGTTCAAACCAAGAAAATCAAGAAGTTCTGGCGCCGCTGACTTTCGAATGCAATCAGAGAGGTTTTTGAAATATCTCAGGTCGGGGTAGTCCAGGTATACCGGGTTTGGTACGTTTTGCTTCAATTGGAGATCTGGCTCGTTAAGCGAGCTGTACACAATTATAACTTTGACTTCGGACGCGTCGTAAGAGGAAAGGAGCTTCCCAGCTAAGTCAGCACTTAAGTCCGAGTAGAACGTCACAAACTTCTCGTGAGAGGCATCAATCTTGTCGTAAACAATTTTCTTAGGCTTAAGGTGAGCGGCGATGTTCGTCGCGATCGTGTACTCAAGACAGACAAGTACGTTTTCTAAGACGTATACATCGTCAAAGTCAGTTTTTTGGCCGTCGTAGATAAATTCTTTATCGGAAAGGTCGGGTATTCGCGCAAAGCCGCTTTTTGCAAAGACGCCACGGACCATCTTACGGTGGTCGGATTTGACCTTGTTTGCTTTGACCTCTTCAGGTGTCAGTTTCGGTTTTTTCTTTGATTTTGCCTTCTTCACCCACCCCTCCCGGAGAAGCTGCGCCATCCATCCATTCTTTGGGACGTGTCGCTACCTTTTCACCACTTTTCGGTTGCCTTACAGACTTGCCCGCTGGTCGCAATTCGAGATCACCAGCCTCGTATCTCACAATACGGTCTTGAGCGATCTGGACGTATTGATCGCTTTGCTCGATCCCTATCCCCACGCGGCCATGTTTGATTGCCGCAATCACACTCGTTCCAGCACCAACGAAAGGATCCAAGACCTTGTCCCCATGATCCGTTAACGCCAGCACGCAACGCTCGGCGAGTTCGCTCGGGAACTGGCAGGGATGGAGGGTCTTCTCTGGGTGTTTGGCCTTTACGTTTGGTATTTTCCAAACCGGGTTCTTGAGAAACGCATCCTCTGGTGAAAACTCCCAAAAATCTGAAGGATTTTTACCGAGCGGATTGCCACTCGGTTGATCGGCCTTTTCTGGTCGCTTGCTTCCGTGCCTTTTCCCTGGATACAGCTGCGGAACTCTGACAGGGTCGAGGTGAAATTTGTATCGATCTGATTTAGAAAACCAAAGGAGCGTCTCATACCGGCCAGAAAAACGCTGGTTCGCATGGAGGCCGAAATTAAAATGCCAGATAATGCGATTGCGAAGCTGAAACCCCTCGTCTATGAACATCTTGTAGAAGAAGAGATCTAACGGGAAGACCTGCCCGTTGTTAACATAATTGCCAACTTGCCAACATATACTTCCATCATCTCTAATTTTTTGGCACAGTTTCTTCACGAGCGGCCTGAGCCACTCTATATACTGTTCTAGCGTGCGCCGCTTACCTTTCTCATATGCTTTTCCGATATTGTACGGTGGAGAAGTAATCGCCAATTGGAACGAATTATCTTCCAAATTGTCTAATTCGGTTAGCGCGTCACCGTGAACTATCGAGGATAGCCGTTGAGCGTCGCTAAAGGCAAAAGTTTCCTGGTTCATTTGTCTTTCCAACGACGAATCGGTGCGGGAAAAATGACATAAAGCATATCACGTGGCTACTTAGGCTGTTGCACGTAATCTTCTTATGAACAGTCACGACGAAGGTAGGCCTAACTGCCATTCTCCTATTTGACCGCGCCCTCTGGTTCTGCCCAACGCGGATCCGCCGACGCGTGGCGGGTTCGTTCAGCCCTTTGAAAACGCCTCACCCTGCGGTACCTGTTTGCGGGCTTATGAGAGACATCAAATGCGGACCACCCTAGACACAGTCGCCGCAATCGGTCTCGCCATCGGAGGCGCCTTCGGCTTGGCCGGCACCTTCGTCGCCAGCGCTCCGCTGCGCGAAACACTCTGGGCGATCGACGGCGTGGCGCTCGTGGTGGCGACCGCGCTGCTCACCATGAAATACCAGCGGCTGGGCAATGACTGCATAGCTGCCGGGTTTCTCACCTTCCTCGCCGGCGAGAGCCTGCTTTTGGCCGGCAACGCGGCGGGGCTTGAGGCCAGCGTGCCCTCCTATGTCGGCGGTATCTCGCTGTGGGCGGCAGCGCTCGTCCTGATCGGCGCGGCGAACACGTTTGCACTCTGGATGCGGCTCACCGGCCTCGTCGCCGCCATCCTGTTTGTCGTGACGGTGGGCATGGTGCTGTGGGGCGCGCCCTTGCTGCCGACCTCGGCGCCGCTGCCCGCCGCCGGCTATCCGTTCCTGGTGCTGACTTTTGCCGGCTGGATCTGGACCTTGCTGAAGCGCTAGGCTGGCAACAATGTCCGCGCCGCTCGAACTCCGCAACAGCGTCACGGGAAAGATCTTCCCGGCAATCGGGCCGTTGCTGATCGGCGCGATCTTCGGTTTCGGCGCGCTGCGCGGACTGGCGGTGGGCGCCGATGGTGTGCTTGTCATCGCGCTGGTGGCGCTCGGCTGCCTTGGGCTCGCCTATGTCATCGCGCGCGGCGCCTTCGACAGTTCGGTCCAGGTCACCTTGGACAGCCATGGTTTCCGCGATGCTCGTGCCGGCGATGTCCTGGTGCCATGGGCGATGGTGAAGAGCGTGCATCTGACCTCCGGCAAGGGCGCGGCAATGCTCAATTTCGAGCTCATTCGCGAGCCACCCGACGAAATCAAATACGCGCCCGCCAATGCGCTCGACCGGATGCTGCCCTTCGGCAAGAACATCGTGCACATGGAGGTGTCGTCGCTGGATGTGCGCGGCCAGGACATGGTCGAAGCCATAAAGACATTCGCGCCGCATGTGGTGGTGAGGCGGTAGGGGCATCGCGAGGCCGCCCCCTCATCCGGCCGCTACGCGGCCACCTTCTCCCCGCTGGGGAGAAGAGGCGAGCACCGGCGCCGGCGACCTCCTCTCCCCTCGGGGAGAGGTCGGATTGCCCCGAATTGCCCTTTGCAATTCGGTTGGTAATCCGGGTGAGGGGGACTTGCCGAGCCCTTGGCTCTAGGCCCAGCCCTCGCATCGTGCGAGCGTGGCGTCTCCGATTCGGGTCCCACCGCCATGCTTCGCCTCACCCTAGCCGTCCTTCTCCTCGCCATCCCGGCGCATGCCGCCGATATGGCGTTTTTCGTCAAGAACCTGCGCAGCCAGGCGGTGGCGGTGGAGCTGTTCAGCCGTGACCGCAAGAGGTCGTGGCCGGGCGGCGACCAGGTGTTTCTGATCGAGCCCAACTCGCAGAAATCGGTGCCGATCTCATGCTCTCAGGGCGAGAACATCTGCTACGGCGCCTGGGTGAACGGCAATGATGCGATCTCGGCCGGGGTCGGGCCGGATAATGACCAGCCGTGCGACACCTGTTGCTTCATCTGCGTGGAGAAGACGACCGAGACGATCGATCTGGTGGAGTAGCGGGGCGCCGAAGCTGCTGATCTCCCCCCTCGTGGGGGAGATGCCTGGCAAGGCAGAGGGGGGCGCTGTCCCGCCGGCAATGACAAGTCGCTTCCGGTGATTTTTTTCCTGTCAGTTGGCACGCTGGAGATCCTTCGCGCCCCCCTCTGGCCTGCCGGCCATCTCCCCCACGAGGGGGGAGATCACGCGGCGAGCTTGACGCCCTTGCCGCCACGGCCCTAGCCTCTTGTCACCCACCACGAGGAGAGCTCCATGGCAGGCACGGTCGAAGGCGAGAAGATCGACGTGTCCTTCAACGGCAAACGCTGCATCCATTCGCGCAATTGCGTGCTCGGCAACCCGCATGTCTTCGTGCCCAATGCGCCCGGCGAGTGGATCCACCCAGAGGCGGCTGATGTCGAACAGGTCGTTACGCTGGCTCAGAACTGTCCGTCCGGCGCCATCGGCTATGTGAGGAAGGATGGCGGGCCCCAGGAGAAGCCGCCGGTGGTCAATACCGTGCGGCTGCGCGAGAACGGGCCGCTGGCTGTCCATGCCGAGATCGTGCTGGGCGACGAGACCTTCTTTCGCGCCACGCTCTGCCGCTGCGGCGCCTCGCAGAACAAGCCGTTCTGCGACAACAGCCACATCAAGGCCGGCTTCACAGCCACGGGCGAGCCGCCGCTGAAGGAGGCGCCGGCGACGCTGGAGGCGCGCAACGGCCCGCTGACCATAACGCCCACCACCAACGGGCCGTTGAAGGTCGAAGGCAATGCCGAGATCGTCACCGGCACCGGCCACACGATCGACCGCACCACCCGCACTTTTCTGTGCCGCTGCGGCCACTCGGCCAACAAGCCGTTTTGCGACGGATCGCATAAACGGGTTGGGTTTGTGGGGTAGGTGCGTGAGGCGCAGCTGATCTCCCCCCTCGAGGGGGAGATGTCGCCGCAGGCGACAGAGGGGGTCGCCTAGCGTGAAGCGCCAACCTCCTTTTCTTTTGTAGCAAGCAGGAAGGTCGAGTCCGGTCGTTCCGCCCCCCTCTGGCCTGCCGGCCATCTCCCCCACAAGGGGGGAGATCAGCAGCTCAGCCACCTCCACCAATCCCCCCAAAATCAGTCAGCGACCGCCCTTCAATGTCGGCCGCCATCATGCGATGCTGGTTCTCTCGGCCGAGGGGGCCGATTCTCATTCGGGGAATGCCATGTCTCTCACCATCACGCGCCGCATCGTCGCAGCGCTTTCGCTGTCCGTTCTGCTGGCGCCATCGGCCTATGCCGCCGACATCACCTTTGCCGTCAAGAACAGCCATCCCAACGCCATGCGCCTCGAGCTCTACAGCCAGGACCGCGACTATGTCTGGCCGGGCAATGACAAGGACTTTTATCTCGACGATGGCGAGACCAAGCAGATCCCGGTCTCGTGCAACGAAGGCGAATCCATCTGCTACGGCGCCTGGGTCGATGGCGACGAGGAAACCTATTGGGGCGTCGGCCCCAACAACAAGGAAAAATGCGAAGACTGCTGCTACACCTGCGAAGGCGGCGAGACGGAAGAGATTGATCTGGTGCCGTAGGTGATACAGCTAATCTCCCCCCTCGTGGGGGTTGAGGAGCGGTCCGCGCAGCGGACGGAAAGCCAACTGCTTGGCCTTCCGAGCGACGAACGTCCGGCAGGACAGAGGGGGGCGCCGTAGAGCGCAAGCCTCCGCAACCACCGAGCATCGCAATGCCGCACACACCCTTGCCGCCTCGACATCGCGCAAGCGCCAGATCGATGCGCAAAGTCCTGACGCCAGCCGAGCTCAAGCTCTGGAACGAACTTCGCGCGCACCGGCTGATGGGGCTTGGCTTCCGACGACAATTTCCCATCGCCGGCTACATTGTCGACTTCGCTTGCCCGGAGAAGAAGCTGGTTATCGAGGTCGATGGCTCCCAGCATGCGGCTGGCGGTGCGGCTGCTGGTGATGAAACGCGGACAGCGCGACTCGAACAAGATGGCTGGACCGTGCTGCGGTTCTGGAACGACGACGTCATCCGCGACATCGACAATGTCTGCCAGCATATTGTGATTGCGGCTGGGCTTGGAGGTGCCTGAACGAATGACGGGTGCTGGGCTGTAGGCAGGGGAGCCGTCGGCGGGACAGCGCCCCCCTCTGTCCTGCCGGACATCTCCCCCACGAGGGGGGAGATCAGCAGCTTCCGGCCGCTCACCCCAGCAGCGCCCTTTGCCGCTTCGCGCCGCCCGCCTTGCGCCAGGCATTGAACCTGTGCGTGGCGGCGGCAAACGAGATCTTCATCTGCTGGGCGACGGAATAGCGCGACTTGCCTTCGTCGAACATGCGGTAGCAGCATTCGACGCCCTCCTCGGTCAGCTTGCCGTCGGGGGCCTTGTTGTGCGGATTGGCGGGATCGAACTTTTCGACCTGCTGCTCAACCAGGCCTTTCAGCCGCTGCAGGTCGGCCTCGATGCTGGCGATGAGATCGAGGACGGGTTTCGGATCGAAGTGGTCGTGCGGCTTTGCCGTCATCTCCAGGGATTCCTTTCGCTTCGCGTGTCGCCGTCAATATAGGTGAACATTCGCTGATAATGAAGGTACGCCGCAGCCCGGCGCTTCAACACTTGTTGACCGGCGATTGACCGGAGAAGCGCCAGCGCCTAGTTTAGAACAATTCTAAACTAGGGTGAATTTATCATGCTTTCCCGTGTCTTCGGTTTCGGCCGCCGCCCCTTCGAATCGCTGTCGGAACAGGAGATCCTGGCGCTGGCAATTTCGTCGGAAGAGGATGACGGGCGCATCTACCGCGCCTATGCCGAGGGACTGGCCGAAAGCTTTCCGCAATCGGCAAAAGTGTTCGAGGCGATGGCGCTCGAGGAAGACGGCCATCGCGATTCCCTCATCGAGCTTTACCGCAAGCGTTTCGGCGAGCGCATTCCGCTGCTGCGCCGCGAGCATGTAAAGGGCTATTACGAGCGCAAGCCCGACTGGCTGGTGCGGCCGCTCGGCGTCGAAAATGTTCGGCGGCAGGCCGAAGAGATGGAGCGCCAGGCCTATCGCTTCTATGTCGAAGCGGCCAAGCGCACCAGCGACGCTTCGACCCGAAAACTGCTCGACGAGCTGGCCGTTGCCGAACAGAGCCATGAGAATTCAGCGCATCGGCTGGAGCAGAAGCATGTTCCGGGCGCCGTCAAGGACGAGGAGGCCAGCGCCGAGCAGCGCCAGTTCATCCTGACCTATGTGCAGCCGGGGCTGGCCGGGCTGATGGACGGCTCGGTGTCGACGCTGGCGCCGATCTTTGCCGCCGCCTTCGCCACGCATGACACCTGGCAAACGCTGCTGGTCGGCCTTGCCGCCTCCATCGGCGCCGGCATTTCGATGGGCTTCACCGAAGTCGCCTCCGACGACGGCAAACTGTCGGGCCGCGGCTCGCCGATCAAGCGGGGGCTGACCGTCGGCATCATGACGACGCTGGGTGGCCTCGGCCACGCGCTGCCCTATCTCATCCCGTATTTCTGGACAGCAACGGCGGTGGCCGCGGTGGTGGTGTTCTTCGAACTGTGGACGATCGCCTTCGTCCAGAACCGGTACATGCAAACCCCTTTCCTGCGCGCGGCGTTTCAGGTGGTGCTGGGCGGGGCGCTGGTGTTTGCGGCCGGGGTGCTGATCGGGAATGCTTAGGTAAGGCAAAGGTCGGCGCTGCCCCTCATCTGCCTGCCGGCATCTTCTCCCCGTAAACGGGCAGAAGGGGCTATCGCGAATTTCGCAGCTTGTTCTGCAACGCTGGCGATTGGCGAAACCATCGGCAACAGCGCCTTTCTCCCCGTCACTATACGGGGAGAAATGTCCGGCAGGACAATGAGGGGCGGCGCGATGGTCGACGGTTATGAATGCCGCTGCACATCGTCAGCTTCACCCATTCACCGCCCGACTATCCGCCGGCGCTTCGTCTCTTTCCGTCAGCCCATAGTCCCGCACCACATGCGCGATGCGCAGCCTGTAGCCGGCAAAGATTCCGCCGCGGCCGGCTTTTTGCGCCTGCCGGTGCTCCTCGGTGTTGCGCCAGGCCTTGACCGCTTCCTCGTCGCGCCAGAAGGACAGCGACAGGATGCGGTTCGGGTCGACCAGGCTCTGAAACCGCTCGATGGAGATGAAGCCATCGATACCGTCGAGCAGCGGCCTGAGCTCCGCGGCGATGCCGAGATAGGCATCGCGCTTTCCCTCAGCCGGCTCGACCTCGAAGATGACAGCGATCATGCTTCCTCCTTGACCGCGGTCTGGAACAGCTGCCGCGGTCCATGCGGTCCGGACACCAGCTTCAAGAAGATGCGGTCTTCTTTCAAGATGAACTTTTCGCGGCGGGCGAATTCGTAATTGGCCTTGCCGGCAGGATCGGCGGCGAGCCGGGCGCGGTAGGCTTCATAGGCCGCCAGGCTGTCGATGTTGTAGGCGGCGTAAGCGGTGGTGGCCGAGCCCTCGTGCGGGGCGTAGTAGCCGATCAAATCGGCGCCGCAGCGCGGGATCGCCTGGCCCCAGGCCTTGGCATATTGCTCGAACGCCGCCTTGCCGAACGGGTCGATCTCGTAGCGGATGAAGCAGGTGATGGTCATCGTGATCTCCTTGGGTTTTCTGCGTCGATAGTTCGAGCGGCGTCGAAACGTTGTGCCGCCGGACCTGCTAAGCAAAATGCCGGCGGTCAGGCCTGCCAGAAGGATTTCGCGCATTCGCGGCGCACATCCTCCCGGGTCAGACCAAGATCGCGCAGCATATGGTCGTCGATTTCGGCGAGATCGAGCCGCTGCAGGTGGCGGTCATACCAGCGGGCGAGCAGCCGCCGGTGCAGCCAGGTGACGAACGGGAATGTCCGGCGGCTGGCGAATGGGGCGGAAGCGATTGGCATCGGCGTTCTCCTTGATCTCAGCCGACATTAGTGATTATCTCGCAAGAATGCTTCGATGGAGACCTAACTATGCGTGAAGGACCCGACATTGCCCGCATCGCCAGCCTGGTCGGCGATCCGGCGCGGGCAAACATGCTGAATGCGCTGATGGGCGGCACGGCTTTGACGGCAAGCGAACTGGCGCTGGAAGCCGGCGTGTCTCTGCCGACGGCGTCCTCGCATCTGTCCAAACTGATGGAGGGCGGGCTGCTGACTTTGGCCAGCCAGGGCCGGCACCGCTATTACGGCCTCGCCGGGCCGCAGGTGGCGGGCATGATCGAAGCGATCACCGGCGTGGCGGAAGCCGTTGGCCCCAAGCGTGTGCGGCCGGGTCCGCGCGACGGCGCGATGCGGGTCGCCCGCGTCTGCTACGACCATCTCGCCGGCGAACAAGCGGTGGCGATGCTGGACCGGCTCGTGGCGCGCGACATCCTTTTGCGCGACGAGCAGGAGATCAGGCTCGGGCCGTCGGCGGCCTCGCATTTTTCGGCCATCGGCATCGATGTCGACGCCAAGCCGCGCCGGCCGGTCTGCCGCGCCTGCCTCGACTGGAGCGTGCGCCGCTCCCACCTCGCCGGCACGCTGGGCGCGGCGATCCTCGACAAGATCCTGGCGGAGAAGTGGGCAAGGCGGGAGAAGGATAGTCGCGCCGTGGTGTTTTCACCGCCGGGGAAACAGGCGTTTGAGCGGGTGTTTTTGGGTTGAGGTAGACGTCGGCGGGACAGCACCCCCCTCTGGCCTGCCGGCCATCTCCCCCGCAAGGAGGGAGATCAAGCGCACCTTGGATTTCGCCAATCTCCAACCTCGCAAGAAGAGCGACGCTTTGAAGCTGCGAATCTCCCCCCTTGCGGGGGAGATGTCCGGCAGGACAGAGGGGGGTGTGACGGATCGCTACGGCGGCCTTTTCACCCCCGCTTCAGCACCTTCGCCTGCTTGAAGAACTCCTTCCACGGATCAGCTTTCTCCAACTCCTTCAATGTCGTCTTGTCGCCGATCGGGAAAGAATTCGGCGCCAACCCTGCTTCCACCTCTGCCCAGGTCACCGGGATCGACACCGTCGCTCCCTTCTTGGCGCGTGAGGAGTAGGGCGCGACCGTCGTCGAACCCCTGCCGTTGCGTAGATAGTCGACGAAGATTTTTCCGGTGCGCGCCTTTTTCGATAGCGTTGCCGTGTAGCGATCAGGCGCGGCCTGCTCCAGCGCCTTAGCGAAATCATGGGAGAAGGTTTTAACCGCCTCCCAGTCCGCCGATGGTTTCAACGGCACCAGCACGTGGTAGCCCTTGCCGCCCGATGGCTTGACGAAATTGGGCAGCGACAGATCGTCGAGCTTGCCTCGGATGTCGAGCGCGGCCTCGCGCACCGCCTTGACGTCGACGCCCTCGTCGGGATCGAGATCGAAGATGATCTGGTCCGGCTTTTCCAGTTCGTCGGTCGTACAGCCCCAGATGTGGACCTCGACCACGCCGTACTGGACCAGAGCGGCAAGGCCGTCGAAATCCCGGATGAACAGGATCTCCTCGCCGTCGGTCGGGTCTTTCATGCGGGCGATCTTGTCGCTCATGCCGGCCGAGGCGTGTTTCTGGAAAAAGCGCGGGCCGCCAATGCCGTCCGGCGCCCGCACCAGGCTGAGCGGCCGGTTGACGACGAATTGCTGCATGCGCGGCCAGACCAGCGCGTAGTGCTCAAGCAAGGCTTGCTTGGATATTTTTTCGTCGGGCCATAACAGTTTTTCGGGATGGGATAGTTTTACGCTGGTGGTCATTGCCCCAGCTTTGGTCCCGGCAACCTTGCCGGCGCTGCTTGCCGCGGGCTTTGCCTTGCTCGCCGGTTTCGATGGCTTTTCCTGCACGACTTCCTCCGCCGGCTTGTCCTCGCGCAGTCCCTGGAACGACGCGTGGCGTATTATACGGTCCGAGGTCCAGCTGCGGAACTCCACTTCGCCGACAAGTTCTGGCTTGACCCAGACCAGGCCTTTGCCGTTCGGCACGGTCGAGGCGAAGGGCGACGATTTTGCCTTCAACGCATCGAGCTTTTTCTTCAGATCGGTGGCGCCCTTGACCGAAAAGCCGGTGCCGACGCGGCCGGCATAATTGAGCTTGCCGCCTTCGTGATAGCCGACCAGCAGCGAGCGCAGCCCGCGGCCGGTCTTTTCCGAGGGCAGATAACCGCCGATGACGAACTCCTGGCGCTCCGTGCATTTCGACTTCACCCAGCTCGGGCCGCGGCCACTGCGGTAGGGTGCGTCGGCGCGTTTGGAGACGATGCCTTCGAGGCCCATGCGACAGGCGTGCTGGAGCATGATCTTGCCGGGTTCGGCAAAATGGTCGCTGAAGCGGACGGCGGCATTTTCGGCCGGCTCACCGAGCAGCTCCTGCAAGGCCTGCTTGCGCTCGACCAGCGGCTCGCGGCGTAAATCCTTGCCGTCGATCCGCATCAGGTCGAAGACGTAGTAGGTAAAGCGGCTGGTGCGATTGGCGGAGAGATCCTGCTGGAGCAGCGAGAAAGACGAAACGCCGCTGTCGGCCAGCACGACGATCTCGCCATCGATGATGGCGTCGCTGCATTTCAGTTGGGCCAGTTCGGCAACGATCTCGGGGCCGAATTTCTCCGTCCAGTCGAGGCCGGTGCGGGTCAGCAGCCGCACCTCGGTGCCGGCGATCTGCGCCTGCATGCGGTAGCCGTCGAATTTGACTTCGTGCAGCCAATCCTTCCCCGGCGGCGCATCGCGTTCCAGCGTCGCCAGTTGCGGCTCGATGAAATCGAGGCGCTTGCCGGCTTTCGCCTTGCTGGAGGCGGCGGGCTTGTTGGAATGCCAGACTTTCGGCTTCTTGCCGTCGGCGGTCTTGCCTTCCGCGACCTGCTCGATGGTCAGGCCCGACTTCACCGATTTCGGCGCGTCCTTCAGAATGTCCTCGCCGGGGCGGGCGGCGGCATCGTTGGATTTGATCAGCAGCCAGTTGTCACGCTTTTCACCCGCGCGGGGTTTCAGCCTGACGAGATGCCACAGGCCGTTCAGCTTCTTTCCTTTGAGCTCGAATGAGATGTGGCCCTTCTTCATCGCCTTGGCGGGGTCGATCTCGGGTGTCCATGTGCCTTCGTCCCAGACGATGACCGTGCCGCCGCCATATTCGCCCCTGGGAATGGTGCCCTCGAAGGATGCATAGTCGATCGGGTGGTCCTCGACATGCACGGCCAGCCGCTTTTCGTGCGGGTCGAGGCTCGGGCCGCGCGTCACCGCCCAGCTCCACAAGACGCCGTCATGCTCGAGGCGGAAATCGTAATGCAGCCTGGTTGCGTCGTGCTTCTGGACGACGAAGATGCCTCCGGCCTGCTTGCCGCGCGCGACCTTGCCGGCAGGCTCGGCGGTTTTCTTGAAATCGCGCTTGGACTGATATTGTTCGAGGCTGGCCATGGTGCTCACGCCGATTTGCGTTTGGGCGCGGCGGCTTTCGCCTTGCCGCTTTTGGCCGCCGGCTTTGCCTTCTTGGCCGAGGCTTTCGCCGCGCCGCCATCCGACAGGCTCTTCTTCAGCGCGTCGAACAGATTGACGACATTGGACGGCTTGGGCGCGGCCTGCGGCTTCGGCGCCTTCTTGCCGGCCTTCTTGGCGCGGATCAGTTCGAGCAGCGCGTCCTCATACTTGTCCTCGAATTTCGACGGATCGAACTTCGCCTTCTTCTTGTCGATGATGAGTTCGGCGAGATCCGTCATCTCCTGGTCGGTCTTCACCGCCTCGATGTCGCCGAAGACGGTTTCGGGCTGCCGCACCGTGTTGTCGTAGCGCAAGGTGGTCAGCACCATCCCGTTGCCGAGCGGCTCGATGACGACGGGACGTTCTCTGGCGTAGAGCACGATGCGCGCCAGCCCGGCCATCTTCTTGCCGGCCATCGCGTCGCGGATGACGGCAAAGGCTTCCTCCGACACCTTATCGGCCGGCGCGACATAATAGGGCGTGTCGAGATAAATCTGCTGGATCGAAGCTTTGTCGACGAAACCGTCCAGCGCCATGGTGTGCGAGGACTCGATCTGCACCGCGGCGATCTCGTCTTCCTCGATATGGACGAAGTCGCCGTCGTCGAGTTCATAGCCCTTGATCTCGTTGCCTTCCTCCAGCGGCTTGCCGGTTTCGGCATCGACATAGATGCGCTTGACCGTATTGCCGGTCTTGCGGTTCAGCACCCGAAACGAGACTTTTTCGGTGTGGGTGACGACGTTGGTCAGTTCGACGGCGCAGGTGACCAGCGACAGTTTCAGATAGCCCTTCCAGGCGGGGCGGGGTGCCATGGCGAAACTCCTGCGCGATGCGGTTCAACCGAGAACGGGTAAAGCCGATTCCGGTTCCGAACGCAGCCTGGGCGGCTTTGCAGCCGTGCGCACGGAAATTTCGCGGGGCTCCCCGAAATTGAAACAGAACCGCGCCCAAGCGACATCCAGACGAAACATATGTGATGCAAAAGTCACATTGGCCGGAAAGGGCTCAAAAGGCTCTGAAAGACCCCGAAACAGCCGCATTCCGGCCACGAAGCGACGGGTTTTCGACCGAAGATTAACATCGTGTTCACCGACTATTCACGCCTCGACGCTATGATCCCCGCAATCGGACGGGACATCCGAAAATCGGGACAGGGAACTAAGTAAAATGAAATTCTGGGGCCACATCGCCGGCTATGCCGCCGCCATCCGCGAATTCATCGCGCCGACCTATCGGCCGGAGCGCTATTACATGCGCGGACCGGGCCCGGCCTGCGCCCGTCGCGGCAGCTCGCTCGGCGCGCACTGATCATGACGTTCGAAAGCCGTCACGACAGCCGGATCTGCAGACCGGGCGCCGACCACCGCGCAACCACCTATCGCGCTGAGCGCCCCGCTCTGGCCGCGAGAAGCCGTGCGACAACGCCGCGGCTTTGATCCCCTAGCCGGCATGCTTAGTGTCGCCTGACACAAGCTGCTGGATGTCCCGTGACTTCTTCTCCTGAACCCTTCGATGCCAGCCAGCCGTTGATCGTTTTCGATGGCGTCTGCGTGCTGTGCTCGGGTTTCGTGCGCACGGTGGTCAGGCTCGACCGCAAAAACCGCTTCCGCTTCGCCACGGCGCAGTCGCCCTTCGGCGAGGCGCTGTTCCACGAGCATGGACTGCGCACCGACAGCTATGAGACCAATCTGGTCCTCATCAATGGCGCTCCTTTCACACGGCTGGACAGTTTTGTTGCCGTGATGGCCGAACTCGGCTGGCCGTGGCGGGCGGCGAAAGCCCTGCTGCTGTTGCCACGCCCCTTGCGAGACTGGCTCTACGAACGCATCGCCAAAAACCGCTACGCCATCTTCGGCCGCAAGGACAGTTGCGAGACCCCGTCCGCCACGATGCGTGCGCGGATGATTGGTTGATGCATGTCGCCCAAAAGTGACCTCGATTTTGGGGACACGACATGCATGGAGGCAACAGCGCGATGAGGCTTCTGGTCGTCGGCGGCTATGGCATTTTCGCCGGCCGCATCGTGCAGTTGCTGGAGAGCGAACCGCGCCTGACGCTGATCGTCGCCGGGCGCGGGCTGGCCAAGGCCGAAGCCTGGTGCAAAACCCGCATCGGCGCGGCGGCGGAGCTGGTGCCCCTTGCGTTCGATCGCGGCGGTGACCTGCCGGCTCAGCTTTCGGCGCTCAAACCCGATTGTGTCGTCGACGCCAGCGGTCCGTTCCAGGCCTATGGCGCGGGCCGCTACCGGCTGATCGAGGCCTGCATCGCGCAAGGCATCCATTATCTCGACCTCGCCGACGGATCGGACTTCGTCGCCGGCGTCTCCGCGTATGACGATGCGGCGCGCAAGGCAGGCCTGTTCGTGCTGTCCGGCGTGTCGAGTTTCCCGGTGCTGACCGCAGCGGTGGTGCGTCGTCTTTCCGCCGGCATGGCGCGGGTCGACACAATCCAGGGCGGTATCGCGCCGTCGCCCTTTGCCGGCGTCGGCGAAAATGTCATCCGCGCCATTGCCGGTTACGCCGGCCAGCCGGTCGACCTGAAACGCGATGGCGGTAAGGCGCAGGGCCATCCGCTGACCGAGCAGATGCGCTACACGATTGCCGCGCCGGGCAAGGTGCCGCTGAACAGCACGCTGTTTTCGCTGGTCGACGTGCCGGATTTGGGCGCGCTGGCGGACCTGTTGCCGCAGGCCAAAACCATCTGGATGGGCGCCGGGCCGGTTCCCGAAATCCTGCACCGCGCCTTGATCGGCCTTGCCTGGCTGGTGCGGATCGGACTGGTGCGGTCGCTGTCGCCGCTGGCGCCGCTGATGCACTGGGCGTCCAACCGGCTGCGCTGGGGCGAACACCGCGGCGGCATGTTCGTCGCGGTGGAGGGGGTCGACAAGGCGGGTGAAGCGATCAAACGCTCCTGGCATCTGCTGGCCGAAGGCGATGACGGGCCGCTGATCCCGGCCATGGCGGTGGAGGCGCTGGTGCGCAAGACGCTGGACGGACAGGCGCCGGCCCCAGGGGCGCGAGCGGCGGTACGCGACCTGGAACTTGACGACTATCAGGCGCTGTTTGCCGGCAAGGCGATCTATACCGGCTTCAGGGGTGACACTGCCGACGTCGAAAAGCCCCTCTATCCGCAAGTGGTCGGCGGCACCTGGCAGGATCTGCCCGAAGAAATCCGCGCCATGCATGAGCGCGTTGGAACGGCCGAGGGACGCGGCAGCGTTGAACGTGGCGCCGGTATTCTTAGCCGGCTATCTTGCTGGTTGGTTGGATTTCCTCCCGCCAGTGCCGACATGCCGGTCCAGGTCCGCTTCGATGCCGGCAAGGATGGCGAGACCTGGACGCGAACGTTTGGCGCTCACACTTTCTCCAGCCGCCAGTTCGTCGGTGAAGGCCGCTCGCGGCGGCGGCTGTGCGAGCGCTTCGGCCCGCTGACCTTCGCCATGGCGCTGGTGGCAGAGCAGGGAAGACTGTCGCTGGTGCTGCGCCGCTGGAGCTTTCTCGGCCTGAAGCTGCCGATGTGGCTCTGCCCGCGCTCGGCATCCTATGAGAGCGTCGAGGACGGCCGCTTCCGCTTCCATGTCGAGATCTCGCACCCGCTCACCGGGCTGATCGTGCGCTATCGCGGCTGGCTCGAGCCGAACGCCTGATCCATCCCCGCGACCTCAGTCCGGCAGCGCTGCGACGGCGACGATCTCGATGACGATGTCGGCCTGGACAAGGGCTGCGACGCCGATTACTTCCGAAGGCGGCGGATTGTTGTAGCTGCAGTGCTTCGGACAATGCTCTGCGAAGAACGCGTCCAGCACGTCGAGGCGAAAATTGGGAGAGCTGAGAACGCCGCCGTCGGGAAAGGGACCTCTGACGAAGAAGGTCAGCCTGATGAGATGGTCGAGGCTGCTGCCCAGTTCCTCCAGATCCGATTTGATGTTGCCGAGAACTTCACGCCACTGCGCCGCCGCATCGCCGGCGAAGCCGCCGCCTTTCTTGCCGGCTGGATCATAGTCGGCCGATGTCGCGGTGTTGCCGCAGAGATAGACGGTTCCTCTCGCTCCACTGACGACTGTGCCCTTTGCCCATGGCATCAACCGGCCGTTCTTGAATTTCTTGTGGGTCACGAGTTCCATTCTCTCCTCCCATGCCTCGCGTGACGTGCCCGCCACGACAGAGGATAGTGCTGCGCGCGCCCGCTGCCAGTCCGGTGCCGCCATCGTCCAGCCAGGAAAGATCTGGTCCTTGCGAAATCTCCTTGTGAAGATGAAAGTTTTTCTGAAGCCTGTCGAAATCGGGCATGGCCACACGACATACGTCCGGCACGCAACGACGCGGCCTTCGAAAAACAGGAGAAGACCATGCGATACATGCTTTTGATATACGCGAACGAAGCCGCGATGGCGGCCGCGCCGAGCGACAAGACCTACGAGATCAGCGCCGCCTACGGTGCCTACACCGAAGCGTTGAAGAAATCCGGAGCGTGGCTCGCCGGCGACAGACTGAAGCCGACCCAGCTTGCCACCGCGGTGCGGACGGCCAACGGCAAGACCAATGTGCTCGACGGCCCCTACGCCGACACCAAGGAGCAGCTTGCCGGTTTCTACATGATCGATGCCGAGGACGCCGACGCGGCGATCGCATGGGCAGCCCGCTGTCCAGGCGCCAGCGCCGGCACTATCGAGGTGCGGCCGATCTGGGAAATGACCGAGTACGCCTCTCAGAAATGACCCAGTGATGGATAGTCGACCGGAGATCGCGCGCGTGGCGGCCGAGGCGGCCGCCCGGCAAAGCTACGGCAAGCTCGTCGCCTGGCTCGCGGCGCGCACGCGCGATGTCGCCGGCGCCGAGGACGCGCTGGCGGATGCCTTTGCCGCAGCACTTGAGCGCTGGCCGAAAGCCGGCGTGCCCGAGAAGCCCGAGGCCTGGCTGCTGGCGGTGGCGCGCCGCCGTGGTGTCGATGCGGTGCGCCGTCGGCTGACCAGCGAGGCGAGCCGCGACCATCTCAAGCTGATGGCCGAGGAGATGGAGGCAAGCATGCATGACGAAGACCTGCCCGACGAGCGTCTCAGGCTGATGTTTGCCTGTGCCCATCCTGCGATCGAGGCCAGCGTGCGGGCGCCGCTGATCCTGCAGACCATTCTGGGTTTCGACGCGGCGGCCATCGCCTCGGCCTTCCTGGTCTCGCCGGCGACGATGGGCCAGCGCCTGGTGCGCGCCAAGAGCCGCATCCGCGAGATCGGCATTCCGTTCCGCGTGCCGGAGCGGGCCGAACTCGGCGAGCGGCTGGATACGGTGCTGGAAGCGATCTACGCCGCTTTCGCCGAAGGCTGGACCGACCCCGCCGGCACTGAAACGCAACGCCGCAATCTGGCGACCGAAGGCATCTGGCTCGGGCGTCTGGTGGCGTCGCTGATGCCCGACGAGCCGGAAGCGCTCGGTCTGCTGGCGCTGATGCTGTTCGCCGAGGCGCGCCGCCCGGCGCGGCGCGATGAAGCCGGCGACTATGTTCCGCTTGCCGATCAGGATTGCCTTCTGTGGGATCACGCGCTGATCGACGAGGCCGAAGCGCTGCTCGGTCACGCTGCGACCATGGGCGTCATCGGCCGCTACCAGCTCGAAGCGGCGGTGCAGTCGGTGCACGCGACACGGCGGCGGACCCGCCAGACCGACTGGGCGGCGATCCGGAATTTCTATGATGCGCTGTCGGCGATTGCCGGCTCGCCGGTGGTGGCTATCAACCGCGCCGTGGCGATCGCCGAGGCCGATGGGGCAGCGGCAGGTCTGGCGGCGCTTTACGTGCTTGACGACGACAAGCGGCTTAACGACTATCAGCCCTACTGGGCTGCCCGCGCCGGCCTGCTGGCCAGGCTCGGCAATGCAGCGCAAGCGGTCGAAGCCTATGACCGGGCGATCGGCCTCGAGCGCGACCCGGCCGTGCGCCGCTTCTTGCAGGCGAAACGGGCGATCCTGCGAAATTGAGCGCCGCTCAACCCGGCCACATCTCATGCGATGCGTTGAGCCGTTTCATCAGCGGATGCGCGCGCAATGCCGACCACAGGCGTTCGATGTTCGGCCAGTCCGCCCGCGCCTTGTCGACATCAGGGTGCCAGGCCACCAGCATGACGAGATAGATGTCGGCCAGCGACATCGCGTCGCCGACCAGCCAATCTCGCTCCTCGAGTGCTGCATCGACAATGGCGAAGCCGCGGTCCATCTCGGCAATGGCTGCCTGCTTGACGGCTTTCTTGCCCTCGGCATCGGTAGTGTAGCGATGGGCATAGTATAGACGCAGGATGGCCGGGTAGAGCACCGACGACATGAACGCCATCCAGCGCAGGAAATCGGCGCGATCCGGCGATCCGGCGGCCGGCGCCAGACCCGCCTGCGGGTGGCGCTCGGCAAGCAGGATGCAGATCGCCGCCGATTCGGTTATCGACTGACCGTCGGGCAAGGTCAGGACCGGAACCTGGTTCAACGGGCTGATGTCGAGGAAAGCCGGGTCGGGCGGGTCTTTCTTCGGCACATCGATCTGGTCGAATCGCACGTTTGCCAGCGCCAACGCCGCCTCGACGACGAAGCCGCCACTGCCTGGGCGTGTGTAGAGTCTGTACATTCAAATCCTCCCCAACCTGCACGAAGCAGGCCGGGCGATTTGACCCGGAAGCCACCTTCCGCTCAAGCCGGCGGCTGAAGCCACCAGCGGTTTTCAAGCGGTCCAGCGAAGACGTAAGGACTAAGCCCCCAGCCCGTCGAACAGGATGGTCGACAGATAGCGCTCGGCGAAGGACGGGATGATCACCACCAGGTTCTTGCCCTTGTTCTCCGGCCGTGAGCCGACGACGATTGCCGCCTGGAGTGCGGCGCCCGACGAGATGCCGACCGGCACGCCTTCGAGGCGGGCGACGAGGCGGGCGTTGGCGACCGAATCCTCGTTTGAAACCTTGACGATCTCGTCATAGATCGTGGTGTCGAGGATCTTTGGCGCGAAGCCGGCGCCGATGCCCTGGATCTTGTGCGGGCCGGGCTGGCCGCCCGACAGCACGGGCGAGGCCTCCGGCTCGACGGCGACGACATGCACCGAGGGCTTGCGCTGCTTCAGCACCTGGCCGACGCCGGTGATGGTGCCGCCGGTGCCTATGCCGGCGACGAAGATGTCGACACCGCCATCGGTGTCGTTCCAGATCTCCTCGGCCGTGGTGCGACGGTGGATCTCCGGATTGGCCGGGTTTTCGAACTGCTGCGGAATGACCGCATCGGGCAGGGTCGCCGCCAGCTCGTCGGCCTTGGCGATAGCACCCTTCATGCCCTTGGGACCTTCTGTCAGCACCAGCTCGGCGCCGAGCAGCGCCAGCATCTTGCGGCGCTCCACCGACATGGTTTCAGGCATGGTCAGGATCAGCTTGTAGCCCTTGGCGGCGGCGGCGAAGGCGAGCGCAATGCCGGTATTGCCGGAGGTCGGCTCGATCAGCGTCGTCTTGCCGGGCCTGATGCGGCCCGATGCTTCAAGCGCCTCTATCATCGAAACGCCGATGCGATCCTTGACCGAGGCGATCGGGTTGAAGAATTCGAGCTTGGCCAGAAGGTTGGCGACGACGCCTTTCTCCCTGGCGAATTTGTCGAGCCGCACCAACGGCGTGTCGCCGATCGTCTCGGTGATCGAATTGTAGACGCGGCCGCGGCCGGGCACGCGCGGCGAAGAGACGGGCTTGTTCATTGGTTTCGCTCCCAAGTCAAATCAGGCAATTGGTCAGGCAATTGGCATCGGCGGACAGAATAGGGCTTTCGATCGCGCAAGATAGGCTGCCGGCCGAAAATATCGAGTGGGGTGCTTGCTGAAAAGGCTGACCTCCCGGAAACGCATTTCCCGGATGGCCCGATTGGCGGAATGGATTGGCTGAAACCGGTCTACTGACGCGCCGCAATGGCTGCGGCTGCGCCAACCATGAAGCCGGCTGCGGTGCGGTTCAGCGCCTTCAGCGCGCGCGGCGATTTCAGGAACCAGCGCGCCTTGGCGGCCAGCGCCAGATAAGGCACCAGCACCACGAAGAGCACGATGACGGTGAGCGCGACCAGGATGCCGTAGTCGGCGAGCGTGATGGTCTTCAGGTCGACGATGGTCGGCGTGATTGCGAGATAGAAGATCATCGTCTTCGGGTTGCCGAGCGTGACGGTGAGGCCGGCAAGGAAGCTCGATGCCAGACCACCCTTGCCTTTCCTGGCCTCGACCGTTTCGGGCGTGATGCCGGCGGTCCAGAACCGCCAGCCGAGGAAGGCGAGATAGGCGACGCCCAGCCATTTGATGGCGAGGAAGACCATGCCGAAGGTCTGTGCGACAAAGGCAAGGCCGAGCACCACGGCGGTGAGATAAGTGAGGTCACCGAGCATCAGTCCGAAGGACATGGCCAGCGACGAGCGGAAGCCCGAGCCCAGCGCCCGCGCCACAAGCGCGGTGACGCCAGGGCCGGGAATGGCGGCGGCGATGCCGAGTGCGGCGCTATAGGCGAGAAAGCCGGTGAGGGTCATGACGGTTGCACCCCGTGAAGTGCCCCTGATGCCATGAAAGCCGGCAGGGGTAAAACGGATTCGATTGCGCCAGCAAGGTCGGACGGTCGTCAGGGCACGGCCGATAACGAGAGATGGTTCACTTACGCGCCGTGGGAGAGCGGCTATCCCCCATCCGCCCCACCGCACCTTGCAATCCCTAATAGCTGCGCTCTTGCGCGGCTACACCGACAGGAACTGCCCATGCTAGCGAAACGACTTCACATCCAGCTTCTGCAATGGAAGCCCTATTCCGAGGCGCGCGGTTACGAGCTGGAATGGTATCTGTGGTTCGAGGGGCGGCAGGCCTTCAGCCTGTTCGACAAGGGCGCGAGCGATATCGTCCCAGCGCCTGGGTACTTTACCGACAGCCGGAACCCCGGCGCTCACCCCGTTCATCCGATGATCTATCCGCTGGTCGTCAACAACCGTTTCGAGGTGCGGCTTGTCGCGTTAGAGCGCGACTCCCCGGACCCCGACGACACTGCCAAGGCCGGATTCTACATCGACCTCGACACCAAATATCCGCCGGTTTCCGACTGGCGCATCGTTGCTTCCGATCCGCGCAACAGCGACCTCAACGTGGAAGCGTCGTTCCAGCTGCAATGGCTGGACTATGTCGACACCAATGAGATTCCCGACACCGGCGTGCGGCGCATCGTCGACAAGTCCAATTATCCCTACCCCTGGGGCGCCAATGTGATGGTGTTCGAGCACTGGCTCGGGCTTGGCCGCAAGGCAGCGCTCAAGCTTGACGACCAGAACCGCGCATCGCGCCGCGAATACTGGATGATCAACGGCAATGCGGCCCGGCGCATGGTGCAGGACGTCTATCGCTTCAACGTCAACCAGCTGGGCGTCGCCAACGACACGATCAGCAGTGTTTACGTGCCGAAGCTCAATGACGGTCACGTCACGGTGGCGCTCTACGAACACGATTTCAGCGACAGCCGCTTCGCGCAAGGGGCGAAGAAGTCCTTCGGCTCGGTCGGCCTCTTCAATCTCAGGGATACCGGTTTCGACGACCGCGTCTCATCGGCCGAGGTGATCCATACCTATCCCAAGGCGATACATCGGGACGTGCACTGGGGCAGCTCTTTGCCAAACCAAAGGGCTCAGGAAGGCCCGTCGACATGAGTGATGCGCCAGATGGTGCCGTTGGCATCCTCGGTGAGGATGAGCGCGCCGTCTTTGGCCACCGCGACGCCGACAGGCCGGCCCCAGACGGAGTCATTGGAAATGACGAAGCCGGTGATGAAATCCTCATATTCGCCGGTCGGCTTGCCATCCTTGAACTTCAGTCGCACCACCTTGTAGCCCGTGCGTACGCCGCGGTTCCAGGACCCGTGCAGGGCAACGAAAGCATCGCCCCGATACTCGGCCGGGAAATTGCCGCCGTCATAGAAGACGATGTTGAGCGGCGCCGAATGCGCCTGCATCAGCACGTCGGGGATGGTTGCCTTGCCGGCAAGGTCGGGGCGCTCACCCTTGCGGCGCGGATCCTCATTGTTGCCGATATAGTACCAGGGCCAACCGTAGAAGGCGCCGTCCTTTACGGTGGTTGCGAATTCGAACGGAATGTTGTCGCCGAGCGAGTCGCGCTCGTTGACGACGCACCACAGCGCACCGGTCGCCGGCTGAACGGTCAGGCCAGAACAATTGCGCAGGCCAGTGGCAACGATGCGGCCATTCTTGCCATCGGGGTCGAAGGCCAGCACATCGGCGCGGCCGTCCTCCTCGCCCCAGGCAGCACCTGAAGGCATGGATTTGATCCAGGCGTCGAGGCCGCCGCGCGGTTCCTTCCCCATGCCCTCGGCGATATTCGATTCGGAGCCGACCGAGACATAAAGCGTCTTGCTGTCGGGCGAGAAGGCGATGTCGCGAGTCCAGTGGCCGCCCGAGGGAATGCCGGAGACAATCGTCTCCGGTTCACCGGAGGCTTTCAGATCGCCGTCGCGATAGGCGAAGCGCACCACGCTGTCGGAGTTGGCGACATAGACCCACTGCGGCTTGTCGCCCGGTGGATAGAAGGCAATGCCGTAGGGTCGGCTCAGGTTGCTGGCAAAGATCGCTTTCTGAACGGGTTTTGCGCTACCCTTTCCGAGACGATAAACGCGTATCTCGTCGTCGTTGCTGTTGGCAACAAACAGGTCGCCATTCGGAGCAACGCGAACGACGCGCGGGTTGGCGATACCGGAGGCGATAAGCTCCGCTGTAAAACCCGGCAGCACAACTGGATTGGCGCCTTCGGGCCTCTCCGCCACGCCGGGACCATTGGATGCGGATTCGGTGACAAAGGGCGCCTGTAGGTCCTGCGGCTTGATCAGCCGGCGCACGCCCGGTTTGTCCGCCTTCCAGTCGCCGAAAGCGTCCTTGCCGGTCAGCAGCGGTTGATCGGCTTGCTGAGCGAAGGCACTGGTGGCCACAAGCAGGGCAAGGCTCGCGAAGCCGGCAATCCGGATCATACTGTCCTCCTCGAATTCACGCCGGTCGGGGCGTCATGCAAAGAAGAGATATCGCGCGAGCGCCACAAAAGAGAAGCGTGCGCGCGCAGATTCAAGCGAAACCCGTCAGCTGTCCTCTTCCTCGACGTCGAGATCGTCGTCGAGCCGCTTTTCCAGCGCGACGAGATCGTCCGGCAGCGGCAGGCCCATGGCGCGCATTTCGCGAAGTTTTTCGCGCAGCTGCTCCTGGATTTCGTGCTCGTCCTCGGGCTGGTTGACCATTTCCTCGAGCAGCAGACTGATCTGGGCCTTGAACGATTCAAGCGCCATTCTGCGCCCTCCTTTGCGGTGATGCCGGCTTTGGACTTATCTCAACATCCGGGTAATCAATTGGGCAGTGTAGTCGACCATGGGCACGATGCGGGCATAATTCAGCCTGGTAGGGCCGATGACGCCGAGCGCGCCGACGACGCGGGCATCCTTGTCGCGGTAAGGCGCCACCACCAGCGACGAGCCTGAGAGCGAAAACAGCTTGTTTTCCGAGCCGATGAAAATGCGCACGCCGGGGCCGTCCTCGGCGAGGTCGAGCAGCTGGATCAGCCCGTCCTGCGTTTCCAGGTCCTCGAACAGGTGCCTGAGCAATTCGATGTCGGCGTGGGCGGTGACATTTTCGAGCAGATTGGCGCGGCCGCGCACGATGAGACGCGCCGGCAGGCCGCTGTCGGCGCCCGCCCACACCGCCAGGCCTTTTTCGACGAGATCCTGCGACAGCGTGTCGAGGGCGGCCCTGGTCTCGTCCTTGATACGGGCGATCTCGATGCGCGCCTCGGCGAGCGTGCGGCCCCTGATATGGGCGTTTAGGAAGTTGGAGGCTTCGTGCAGCTGCGAGACGGTGATGCCGGCCGGCAGGTCGACGACACGGTTCTCGACATCGCCGTTCTGCGACACCATCACGGCCAGCGCCTTGGTCGGCTCAAGCTGGATGAACTCGATGTGCTTCAGCGCCACCTCGTTCTTGGTGGCCAGCACCAGGCCGGCGCCGCGCGACATGCCCGACAGCATCTGGCTGGCCTCGGTCAGCATGTGTTCCAGCGTCGCGCCCGAGCCGGAGGCGCGCACCTGCGCCTCGATGACGCGGCGTTCCTCGTCGGAAAGATCGCCGAGCTCCATGAAGGCATCGACAAAGAAACGCAGGCCCGCCTGTGTCGGCAGCCGCCCGGCCGAGATGTGCGGGGCATAGATCAGGCCGAGATGTTCGAGATCGCTCATCACATTGCGGATGGTGGCCGGCGACAGCGACGACGGCAGGATGCGCGACAGGCTGCGCGATCCCACAGGCTCACCATCCTTGAGGTAGGAATCAACGATGCGCCGGAAAATGTCGCGCGAGCGCATGTCGAGCGACTGCAGCGCGGGTGCCAGCAGACTGGGTTCGGTGACTGCCTTGGTCATTCGGGCCAAAAACCTCCGGCTAAAGGATATAGACTTCCTTCGCCCCTGCGCAACCCGCTGCCGCACTTGCGGTCAGCGGCGCCTGTTCCAGATCGCCCGCTGCCGCGTTTGCGGCCAGCGGCGTCGCTCTTGCGATCGCCCCATGCCGTATGCGGTCACGGCGCCGCGTTTGCGGCCATTTTCCTTTGCGCCATGGGCTGCATGCGTCTACAAGCCGCCCACGCAACCGCAAAAAGAACAGAAAGAGGCCTCGATGCGCCCCTCCAAACGCCAAGCCGACGAAATGCGCGCTATCTCCTTCGAGCGCGGCGTGTCCAAACACGCCGAAGGCTCGTGCCTGGTGAAATTCGGCGACACGCATGTTCTGTGCACGGCGAGCCTGGAGGAAAAGGTGCCGGGCTGGATGCGCAATTCCGGCAAGGGCTGGGTGACGGCTGAATACGGCATGCTGCCGCGCTCGACCGGCGAACGCATGCGCCGTGAAGCTTCTGCCGGCAAACAAGGCGGCCGCACGCTGGAGATCCAGCGGCTGATCGGCCGTTCGCTGCGCGCGGTCGTCGACCTGCAGGCGCTGGGCGAACAGCAGATCACCGTCGACTGCGATGTCATCCAGGCCGATGGCGGCACCCGCACGGCTTCGATCACCGGCGGCTGGGTGGCGCTCTACGATTGCCTGCGCTGGATGGAAGCACGGCAGATGGCCAGCGTTGCCAAAGTGCTGAAAGACCATGTCGCGGCGATTTCCTGCGGCATCCATGACGGCCAGCCGGTCATCGATCTCGACTATATCGAGGATTCGTCGGCCGGCACCGACGCCAATTTCGTCATGACCGGCAAGGGTGGCATCGTCGAGATCCAGGGCACCGCCGAGGGCGAGCCTTTCTCCGAAGGGCAGTTCGCGGAGCTGATGGGTCTGGCCAAGAAGGGCATCCAAAGGTTGGTGAGTTTGCAGCAGATGGCTGTGGCCTGATTGAATTTACTGCGATGACGTCGGCGATCCTTCACACCCCCCTCTGGCCTGCCGGCCATCTCCCCCGCAAGGGGGGAGATCAGAGGTCGCTACCGTTTTCGCCAACCATCAACGTTGAGACGCTGCCAGCGGAACTGCCAATCTCCCCCCTTGCGGGGAAGATGCCCGGCAGGGCAGTGGGGGGTGCCTCGTGACTCCCTCTGCTATTTTGGAATCCGCTCTCTACGTCACCGATCTTGCGGCCGCAGAAACCTTCTACCGCGATGTGCTCGGCCTCGACCTCCTCGGCAAGGTCGACGGCCGCCATCTCTTCTTCCGCTGCGGCGCCGGCGTTTTGCTGATCTTCAACGCCGAGGCGACCAAAGTGCCGCCGGCGCCGGATGCGCGGCTGAAAGTGCCGCCGCACGGCACGGTCGGCGAGGGGCATCTGTGCTTTGCGGCGAGCGCGGATGAACTCGGGCGCTGGAAGGCGCAGCTTGAGGCGAAAAACATCGCCATCGAAAGCGAATTCGAATGGCCGCAAGGCGGGCGTTCGATCTACATACGCGACCCCTCGGGCAATTCGATCGAATTCGCCGAGCCACGGATCTGGGGCCTTTGATGCATTCTCTCGATGGAAAAAAGATCGTCGTCGCCAGCCACAATGCAGGCAAACTGCGCGAATTCGCCGATCTGATGGGTCCGTTCGGCTTCGAGGCGAAGTCGGCCAAGGACTACGGCTTGCCGGAACCGGACGAGACCGGCACCACCTTCGAGGAAAATGCCTATATCAAGGCTTTTGCGGCGGCTAAAGCCACCGGCCTGCCGGCGCTGTCGGACGATTCGGGCCTCTGCGTCGACGCGCTCGACGGCGCACCCGGCGTCTACACCGCTAACTGGGCCGAAACCCCGGGAGGCACTCGCGATTTCGGCATGGCCATGCAGCGCACCGAAGTGGCGCTGCAGGAGGTCGGCGCGGCCGAGCCCAAGCAACGAACAGGCCGCTTTGTCGCCGTCATCTGCCTCGCCTTCCCAGACGGCGAAGCCGAATATTATCGCGGCGAGGCCGAGGGAACGCTGGTGTGGCCGCCGCGCGGCGAGCTCGGCTTCGGCTACGACCCGGTTTTCCTGCCTGACGGTTTCGACAAGACGTTCGGCGAGATGAGCGCCGAGGAGAAGCATGGCTGGAAGCCCGGCCAGCCAACGGCGCTGTCGCACCGCGCCCGCGCCTTCCAGAAATTCGCCCGCGCCAGACTTGGTTCGGCCTGAGATGCCGCTGGACCGCAGCCCGGGCTTCGGCGTCTACATCCATTGGCCGTTCTGCGCGGCCAAATGCCCGTATTGCGACTTCAACAGCCATGTCCGCCACCAGCCGGTCGATCAGCAGCGTTTTGCCCGCGCCTTCGAGACCGAGCTCGCGACGATGCGCGGGCGCACCGGGCCGCGCGAAGTGACCAGCATCTTTCTCGGCGGCGGCACGCCGTCGCTGATGCAGCCCCAGACGGTGGCGGCGGTGCTCGACGCCGTGGCCAAGAACTGGACCGTGCCCGATGGCATCGAGGTGACGCTGGAAGCCAATCCGTCCTCGGTCGAGGCCGAGCGTTTTCGCGGCTACCGCACCGCCGGCGTCAACCGGGTGTCGCTCGGCGTGCAGGCGCTGAACGACAAGGATTTGCGCTTCCTTGGCCGGCTGCACAATGTCGAGGAAGCAGTGCATGCCATCGGGCTGGCGCGTGAGATTTTTCCGCGGCTTTCCTTCGATCTGATCTATGCCCGTCCCGGCCAGACGCTGGACGCCTGGCAGGCGGAGCTCGAACAGGCGATCGACCACGCCGCCGACCATCTGTCGCTCTACCAGCTGACCATCGAGGAAGGCACGCCGTTCCACGCCCTGCATGCCGCGCACAAATTCACCATTCCCGACAATGACCGGGCAGCCGATCTCTACGCGCTGACGCAAGAGGTGACCGCAGCGCATGGTTTGCCGGCTTACGAGATTTCCAACCACGCCAGGCCGGGCGCCGAGAGCCGGCACAATCTGACCTACTGGCGCTATGGCGAATATGTCGGCGTCGGGCCGGGCGCGCATGGCCGTTTCATCGAGAACGGCCACCGCACCGTCACCATCGCCGAGCGGATGCCGGAGACCTGGGCCAATCTGGTCGAGGCCAAGGGCCATGGCGTCACCGGCGGCGAAGTCTTGACGCGTTCGGAGGAGGCCGACGAGTTCCTGCTGATGGGGCTCAGGCTCGCTGAAGGCATCGACCTTACCCGCTACGAGGCGTTTTCCGGGCGCGGCCTGTCCAGCGCGCGGCTGTCGGTGCTGCAGGACGAGGGGCTGGTGGCGCCTATCGGCAACGCCAGGCTGCGCGCCACGCCGGCCGGCATGATCGTGCTCGACGCCGTGGTGGCGGATCTGGCGCGGTAAGCCCACAGGCCAAGTGGCTAGTCTGTGGTGGACGATTTATCGGCTCCAGTAAGGATGCTAGAAGTTCGGCTTGTTGAACCGAAGGCGTGCCCGCGCCGTATCCAGATGGTCCTGCGATGAAGTTCCTGATCCACGAGACGCTGCGGACATTGAACACTGATGATGTGTTCGAGTTTGGACTGGGCGAGATCTCTAAACCGTCGAAAGACGAAGATTTCTATGAGGCAGAAGTAATTTTTATCAAGAACGGAAAAGTTCTCACCAAGGGAAAGACAGCCAATCTGAGTGAATTCAGCGTCGTAACCAGCTTTATCACCTTCATCGGCATCAGGCTTAGAGCGATCGCCAAGGATGATTCTATAGAATTCGATCTTTATGGACTTACTATTGATCAGTACATCCCTCTGACAAAATCGATACGAGAGATATGGGATGAGTAATTGCACGCGGCGGAGCGCAGTTTGGGTTTCTAGCCAGGGCAATAGCCAATAACTAAAGATGGAAACTCTTGAGGAACGTCCTCTTTGTCTGCAGCCAGAATCGTTTGCGCAGCCCGACTGCCGAGCAGGTGTTTTCCAAGCGCAGGGACATCGAGGTTGAGTCGGCCGGCACCAATCACGATGCCGACACGCCGCTGACGCATGAACTGGTGGCGTGGGCCGACATCATCTTCGTCATGGAAAAGGCGCACCGCACCAAATTGCAGAAGAAATTCAAGGCGAGCCTGAAGAAGGCGCGGGTGGTCTGCCTCGACATCCCTGATGACTATGAATTCATGGACCCGGAACTGGTGCGTCTGTTGGAGGTGCGCGTTTCGCGGTATCTCGGTTGAACAAGATGCGGGGCGTTGGCATCCACGCCTTCGTCATCCTCGGGCTTGACCCGAGGATCCATGCCGCGACCTTAGCCTAGGAATTCGGCAGAACAGAATTCTGGACCGTTGCGACGCTTTGATGTCACGGCATGGATCCTATGGTCTGCGCCGCGTCGCTACGCTCCTTGCTTCGCCATAGGATGACGAAGGATCAACCGTCTCGCCCAACCGCAAAGGTCTGTGGGATCAAGCGTCGTGCTTGAAGCGGCGCTTGCCACGGTCCTTTGCGGCATGCGCGTTGCCGGGTCGGGCCGGCTTGGCGTCGGCCTTGTCGCGGCGGACGCTGTGCTGGTCGTTCATCGGATGCGGCGGCACGCCTTCTCTGGCGCTCTTGGTTTCAAGACGGGTGATGAAGATATCGAAGCGATTGGGCATCGTCCGGTCAGTGCTCCGTCGTGCTGCTTGGCTGGGGCTGATTGTCGGAAAGCCTGACATTCGTCGGCAAGGGGGTGGTGGCCCGCCTGGTCAGGCTGGTCTCGCTCTTGGCGAGCAGACGCTTGTCCTTTGGCACGGGCACGCGGTTGCGCCCGGCATAGTAGGGCTCGAAAACGTCCTGCAATTTGAGGCTGTCCATCCTGTCCTCCTCCTCAAGAGACTCAGGTATTCAATCCGCCGGCCACGGTTTCGTTCCCCACTATGGCAAAGACATGGCGGCCGGATTACATCGGCGTCAGGTTTGGGGCGGTCAGGTTGAGGCGGGACGCCGGGCTTTTGCAACCGCGCCTGCGCCGTGCCAAACAGGGCTGAACGGAGAGTGAGCGGTGACCGGCGAAAAACGCAGCTATGTGATCGGCCAGACCGAGATGCCGGCCCGACCGCTCGAGCCGGCGCTCTATCTGGTGGCGACGCCGATCGGCAATCTCGCCGACATCACGCTGCGCGCGCTGGAAACGCTGGCCGCCGCCGACATTGTCGCCTGCGAGGATACCCGCGTCTCGCGCGTGCTGCTCGACCGCTACGGCATCCGCCGCCGCACCACCGCCTATCACGAGCACAATGCCGGCGAGGCCGGGCCGAAGCTGATCGCAGCGCTTGAGGCCGGGCAGAGTGTGGCGCTGATTTCCGATGCCGGCACGCCGCTGATCTCCGATCCGGGCTACCGGCTGGTCGGCGAGGCGCAGGAGCGCGGCCTGCGCGTCGTGCCGATCCCGGGTCCGTCGGCGCCGCTGGCGGCGTTGACGGCGTCGGGCCTGCCGTCCGACGCCTTCCTGTTTGCCGGGTTCTTGCCGGTGAAATCAGGGCAGCGGCTGACCAAGCTCGAAACCTTCAGGGCGGTGCCGACGACGCTGATCTTCTTCGAATCGCCACGCCGGCTGGCCGAAACGCTGGCTGCCATGGTCGAGGCGCTGGGTGGCGAGCGCAAGGCAGCCATCGGCCGCGAGCTGACCAAGACCTTTGAGGAGATGCGCACCGGTACGTTGCGGGCGCTGGCCGACCACTATGCGGCGGCCGACACGCCGAAGGGCGAGATCGTCATCTGTGTCGGCCCCGCCGAGGTCAAGGCCGACCAACCCGCCGACATCGACCGGCTGCTTCTGTCGCTGGCCGCCGAAATGCCGGCCTCCAAGGCTGCGGCGGAAGCGGCGAAGATGACCGGCGGGCAGAAGCAGGCGCTGTACCGGCGGCTGCTTGAGCTCAGGGATGCCGCTGGAGAAGGCGAAGGTGGCTGAGCGCCCGAGCGCCAGCCGCCAAAAGGCCTATCGGCGCGGCCATCGCGGCGAGTGGCTGGCAGCAGCGGCGCTGATGCTGAAGGGCTACCGCATCCTTGCGCGCCGCCATCGCACGCGCTTCGGTGAAATCGACTTGATCGCCAGGCGCGGTGACCTCGTGCTGTTCGTCGAGGTCAAGGCGCGGCGCACGCTGATGGAAGCGATGGAGGCGATCGGCCATGAATCCGAGCGCCGCATCGAGGGCGCCGCCGACATCTGGCTGTCGCGGCAGCCGGATTACGGAAAGCTGTCGATGCGATTCGACATGGTGGCGGTGCTGCCCTGGCGCTGGCCGGTGCACGTGGAGAATGCGTTTTATGGGAGGAGTTGAGGGGCTAGTGACAGGCGTCGCTCGCCCTTCGCTGGCTCAGGGCGTTCGTCGTTCGGAAAGCCAAGCAATTGGCTTTCCGTCCGCTTCGCGGACCACTCCTCACCCCCAAATCATCAACGCCACCAAGCCCACACCACCCACCACCAGGCGCCACCAGCCGAACAGCGAGTAGCCGTTGCGCGAGACGTAATCGAGCAGGAAGCGGACGACGATCAGCGCGGCGACGAAGGCGGCGACGAAGCCGATGGCGATGATCGGCAAGTCGGCCGTGGTCAGCACATTGCGGTTCTTGAACAGGTCGAAGGCGAAGGCGCCGACCATGGTCGGGATGGCAAGGAAGAAGGAGAATTCCGCCGCCGCGCGCTTGTCGACGCCCAGAAGCAGCGCGCCGACGATGGTCGAGCCGGAGCGCGACGTGCCGGGGATCAGCGACAGGCACTGGAACAGGCCGATCTGCAGATAGAGCCGGGTCGGGAAACGTTCGACGTCGCGGTAGACGGGCTTGAGGTTCATGCGGTCGACCGCCAGCAGCACGACGCCGCCGATGACCAGCATGATGCAGATCAGCCGCGGCGATTCGAACAGGATGGTCTTGATGAAATCATGCGCCAGCGCGCCGATGATGGCCGCCGGCAGGAAGGCGATCAGGATGCCGAGGACGAAATGCCGCGTCAGCCGGTCATGCGGTAGGTCGAGCAGCATCTGCCACAGGCGGCGGAAATAGACGCTGAGGATCGCCAGGATGGCGCCGAGCTGGATCAGGATCTCGAAGGCCTTGCCTGTGGAATGGAAGCCGAGGAAATGGCCGGCAAGCAGGATATGGCCGGTGGAGGACACCGGGATGAACTCGGTCAGCCCCTCGAGCAGGCCGAGCAGCAGGGCTTCGACAAAGGTGTGGCTATCCATGGCAACCTCGGCATTCAAGTGACGGAAGGAAACGGCTTGCAAAAGGGCTTGCTTGTCACGGCGCGGAAGTCCCCCTATAGGTCGCAATACCGTGACGGCCGCATGACGGGCCGCCAAGACTTACCGGTGCGCCCTGCGATTCGCCAGTGCGCTGAATTATCGCGGAACCATGCTGACGCTTTTCCATCACCCGATGTTTGCCACCTGCCGCTTCGTTCGCCTCGCCTTTGGCGAGTATGGCGAGGAGCTGGCGCTGATCGAGGAAAAACCGTGGACGCGGCGCAAGGAGTTCCTGGCGCTGAACCCGGCCGGCACCTTGCCGATCCTGCTTGCCGAGGGCGACGTGCCGATCGTCGGCGCCATGGTGATTGCCGAATATCTCGACGAGACGCGCGGTGTGCTGAAGCGCGACAAGCGCCTGTTTGCCGAAGACCCGATGCAGCGCGCCGAGATCCGCCGGCTGACCGACTGGTATCTCAACAAGGCCGAGAGCGAAGTGACCAGGCATCTCGTGCGCGAACGGGTGCTGAAGCCGATCATGCCGGAGACGGCGGGCGGCGGTTCGCCCGATTCTGGCGCGATCCGGGCCGCGCGCGCCAACATCCGCCAGCACATGAAATATACCAATTGGCTGGCAGGCACCCGTCATTGGCTGGCCGGCAGCAAGGTCACCTATGCCGACCTGGCAGCGGCCGCGACGCTGTCGGTGCTGGATTATCTCGGCGAGATCGACTGGCGCGAGCATGCCGCGGCGCGCGAATGGTACACGCGGGTGAAATCGCGGCCATCCTTCCGGCCGCTGCTCTCCGACCGGGTGCGCGGCCTGTCGCCGGTGTCGCATTATGCGGACCTCGACTTCTAAACGCGAAACCCTGCGCGCGCTGATCGACGCGGAGGCGCGGCGCGCCGGCTTCGATGCGGTGGCCGTCACCACGCCTGACTCGATCCCGCTTGCGCCGGGACGGCTCGCCGAATTCGTCGCCGATGGTTTTCATGGATCGATGGCTTGGATCGCCGAGACACTCGAGCGGCGCAGCGAACCGTCGACGCTGTGGCCCGAAGTACGCTCGATCATCGTGCTGGCGATGAATTACGGCCCCGACCATGATCCGCGTGCGCTGCAAGCAAGGCGCGACCGCGGCGCGATCTCGGTCTATGCGCAGAACCGCGACTATCACGAGGTGATGAAGGGAAGGCTGAAGGAGATTGCCGGCAAGATCGTGGCGCGGGCCGGCGGCGACGTGAAGGTGTTCGTCGACACCGCACCGGTGATGGAAAAGCCGCTGGCCGAGGCCGCCGGGCTCGGCTGGCAAGGCAAGCACACCAATCTGGTCAGCCGCGAGCACGGCTCGTGGCTGTTCCTCGGCACCATCTTCACCACGGCGGAATTGGCGCCCGATGCAGCCGAGGTAGACCATTGCGGCTCCTGCCGCGCCTGCCTCGACGCCTGCCCGACCGATGCCTTTCCGGCGCCATATCGGCTCGATGCCAGGCGCTGCATCTCCTACCTCACCATTGAGAACAAGGGCCCGATCCCGCACGAATTCCGCGAAAAGATCGGCAACCGCATCTATGGCTGCGACGATTGCCTAGCCGCCTGCCCGTGGAACAAGTTCGCCCGCGCCGCTTCCGAAGCAAAACTCGCCGCGCGCGACGAATTACGCGAGCCGGTGCTGGGGGAGCTGTTGCAGCTGGACGACGCGGCGTTCCGGTCTTTCTTCTCCGGCTCGCCGGTCAAACGCATCGGCCGCGACCGCTTTGTCCGTAACGTGCTGATCGCAGCCGGCAATTCCGGCGATGTTTCGCTGGCCAGTTCGGTGCGCGTTTTGCTGGACGATGCCTCGCCGCTGGTGCGTGGCGCGGCCATCTGGGCGCTGGCGCGGCTGGTGCCGGTCGCGGAATTTGCCGAGCTGGCCGCCGCCTACTCGAAAACCGAAACCAACACGACAGTGCGCGACGAATGGCTGTCCGCGCTGCCGATTGAGGCGGATGCATGAGCGAAAAGCAGATCTTCATCTTCGGCGCCGGCTATTCGGGCAAGGCGTTTGCCCGTGCCAACGAGGAAAAGGCGACGGTTTTCGGCACCTCGCGCTCGCCTGAAAAACTCGAATCACTGAAGCAGGCTGGCATCGCGCCGCTACTGTTCGACGGCGCGCTGACGCCTGAGGCTGGCGAGGCGCTGGAGAATACCACGCATCTGATCGTCTCCGTGGCGCCGGAGGAGGCCGGCGACCCGGTGCTCAACGCCGCGCGCCTGGCGATAACAGCGATGCCCGCCCTTGGCTGGATCGGCTACCTCTCCACCGTCGGTGTCTATGGCGACTATGGCGGCGGCTGGGTCGACGAGACGGCGGCATGCCGGCCGGTGTCGAAGCGCTCGGTGATGCGCGTGGCGGCCGAGCAGGATTGGCTGGAGCTTGGCCGCGAGATCGGCAAGCCGGTGGCTATCCTGCGGCTTTCCGGCATTTACGGGCCGGGTCGCAATGCGCTGGTCAATCTGGAGAACGGCACCGCGCGGCGGCTGGTCAAGCCCGGCCAGGTGTTCAACCGTATCCATTGCGACGACATTGCCGGTGCGCTGTGGCATCTCGTCGACGGCAATACGGGCGGCATTTTCAACGTAACCGATGACGAGCCGGCGCCGCCGCAGGATGTCGTCACCTATGCCGCTTCGCTGATGGGCGTCGAACCGCCGCCCGAAATTCCTTTCGAGACTGCCCAACTTTCGCCCATGGCGCGGTCTTTCTATGGCGAGAACAAGCGCGTCGCCAACACAGCGATCAAGGCGGCCGGCTATCGGTTCCGCTTTCCGGACTACCGCCAGGCATTCGACCAGATGTGGGCTGACGGGAGCTGGCGCGATGGCGAGCCGCGCAGCCCGATCAAGGGTAGATAATCGAAACGCGGCGCCGGGCGTGCTATGATTCGCTTGAATAAGCGGCCTGCAGCAGAGGGGGCTCATGACGATTTCGATGCGATCCTTGCCCGGCAGGCGGCCGTTCCTGACGGCGGCGCTGGCGATCGTGGCGCTGGCCGGACTGGTGGCGGGCGCAATCACGGCCGAGCCCAGGGCAAAAGACCTGTTCGGCGCCAAGAAACTACCGGCGGTGGCCGCGGCGCAATCCTTCGGCTTCTATTCCAAGGGCTGCTTCACCGGCGGCGTCGCCATTCCGATGGATGGTCAGAACTGGGAGGTGATGCGACCATCGCGCAACCGCCGCTGGGGCCATCCGACGATGATCGCGCTGATCGAGAAACTGTCGCGCGATGCCGCCGCCGACGGCTGGCCGGGGCTTCTGATCGGCGATATCTCGCAGCCGCGCGGCGGGCCGATGCTGACCGGGCATGCCTCGCACCAGATCGGGCTCGACGCCGACATCTGGCTGACGCCGATGCCCGACCGCAAGCTCACGACCCAGGAGCGCGAAAACATCAGCGCCACGCTGATGGTCGACGACAAGACGCATCTGGTGAAGGACAGGCTGTGGAAGCCGATGCACACGCAGCTGCTGAAGCGTGCGGCAAGCTATCGGGAAGTCGAGCGCATCCTGGTCAATCCCGGCATCAAGAAGAAGCTTTGCGACACCGTCACCGGCGACCGTTCCTGGCTGCGCAAGATCCGGCCGTTCTGGGGCCATGACTATCATTTCCATATCCGTATCGGCTGCCAGCCGGGCTCGCCCAACTGCAAGGGACAGGAAGCGACACCAGACGATGACGGCTGCGGCAAGCCGCTGGCCTGGTGGTTCACCGCGGAGCCGTGGAGGCCCAACAAGAACCCGGACGCGCCCAAGGCGCGCGACGTGATGACGATGGCGAACCTGCCGAAACAATGCCAGTTCGTGCTCGACCAGCCCGATGCCGACTCGGTTGAAGCCGTCACCTATCGCGGCGGCGGCGTGCCGATCGCGGCCAGGGCGCCCGAACCTGATGCGCCTTTGCCGCCCATCAACGGCAACGCGGCGGGCCTGCCAAGCGCCGCTAACGCCTACACCGCGACGCCGGAGATCGGCATTCCCCTGCCGAGGCGACGGCCGCCGGCAAACGTCGGACAGTAAAGGCGACCTGACGCTTCCCCTTTCCTGGGTCATGCGCTAGTCAATCGATTGAAACGGGCGCAACGGCGTCGCAAAGGGGACGATCAAGAGCATGTCAGGCGACGACGACGCAGCGTTGCGGTTTCCAGTGTTGATCGGCGATATCGGCGGCACCAATGCGCGCTTTTCGATCGTGCTCGATGCGAATTCGGAAGCCGGCGAGCCGCAGATCGTGCAGACGGCCAATTTCAACACCATCGACGAGGCGATCCAGGCGGCGGTGCTCGACCGCTCGTCCATCCGGCCGAATTCGGCGGTGCTGGCGATCGCCGGGCCGGTCGATGGCGACGAGATCCCGCTCACCAACTGTCCCTGGGTGGTGAAGCCGAAGCAGATGTTTTCCAATCTGGGCCTGAGCGACATCGTCGTGCTCAACGATTTCGAGGCGCAGGCGCTGGCCGTCGTGGCGCTCGGCGAAGAGCATATGGAAAAGATCGGCGGCGGCACGCCGGAGGAGAATGCCGGGCGCGTCGTGCTCGGCCCCGGCACAGGGCTCGGCGTCGCCGGGCTGGTCCATGCGCTCAACCACTGGATACCGGTGCCCGGCGAAGGCGGCCATATGGATATCGGGCCGCGCACACCACGCGATTTCGAGGTGTTCCCGCATATCGAGAAGCTCGAAGGGCGCATTTCAGGCGAACAGATCCTCTGCGGGCGCGGCCTGGTCAATGTCTACCGGGCGGTGGCCAAGGCCGACGGAAAACCTTCTCCCTTCACCACGCCGGCCGAAATCACCGGGGCGGCACTGGCGAAGACCGATGCCGTCGCCGAGGAAGCGCTGGCGCTGTTCGTCACTTGCCTCGGCCGCACCGCAGGCGACCTGGCGCTGGTGTTCATGAGCCGCGGCGGCGTGTTTTTGACCGGAGGCATCGCGCAAAAGATCGTGCCGGCTCTGAAGGAAGGCAATTTCCGCGCCGCCTTCGAGGACAAGGCGCCGCACAGCGCGCTGATGCGCACGATGCCGGTCTATGTCATCACCCACCCGCTGGCAGCCCTTCTCGGGCTCGCCGCCTATGCCCGCAACCCGTCGCTGTTCGGCGTCCAGACCGCGGGGCGGCGCTGGCGGGCGTGATCCGCTTTGCCTTTCCTTGGGCCCGTTTCAGGCTGCGATCCCGGCCGCGACGAAGTTTCGCCATAGGCAAGCCGTAGCCGGGGCGCTAAGAGGGGGCCAAATTCAGCCCGCTCTACCCAGGAAACCGACGAAGCGCTGCAGATTTGACACTTCAAAGCCCAAACAGAGTGAAGGTGCGGCCGACCGAGGTCTCGGCGGTGCTGCGCCGTATCCTGGCTGAAAACAGCCGCGACTATCGCTGGCACTATGCCGTCGCCATCATCTGTTCGCTGCTGGTTTCGGCCACGACGGCCTTCAGCGCCTGGATCATGGCGCCGATGGTCAACCAGATCTTCTACGAACGGCAGGGTGGCGCCGTCTTGTGGATCTGCGCCGGTTTCATGGGCGCCTTCATGATCCGCGGCTTCGCCGGCTACGGCCAGGCGGTGGCGCTGGCCACGATCGGCAACAATCTGGTGGCGCGCTACCAGAGACGCATCTTCGATCATCTGATGAAGCTCGGCGTCGACTTCTTCAACGACACGCGTTCGGGCCGGCTGGCGGCGCAGGTCAATGAGAATGTCGGCGGCATTCGCGACCTTTTGTCGTTGACCATCGTCTCGATCACCCGCGACGCCGTCACGCTGGTCGGCCTTGTCGGCGTCATGATTTACCAGGATCCGGTGCTGTCGCTGAGTTCACTGCTGATCGGACCGCCGCTGATCTGGGCCGTCGTCTACATCACGCGCCGGGTACGCAAGATCAACCGGGAATCCGTGCTTATCAATTCCCGGCTGATCGGGGCCGTGCAGGAGGCCACGCAAGGCATCGCCATCGTCAAGGCCTTCACCATGGAGGAGGAGCTGTCGCGCCGCATCGGCGACCTCGCCGCCAGCGCCGAACAGCGCAGCAACAAGATCGCCCGCGTTTCGGAACGGCTGTCGCCGATTTCCGACATGCTGGCCGGCCTCGCAGTGACCGCGGTCATCGGTTATTCCGGCTATCGGGCACTGGTCCTCGGCCAGCCGCCGGGCGCGGTGTTTTCGTTCATCACCGCGCTGATCCTGGCCTATGACCCGGCGCGACGTCTGGCGCGCATGCAGGTCTCGATGGAGCGAGCGCTGGTCAATGCGCGCATGATCTACGAGTTGCTCGACCGCGAGCCGAAGCAGGGCGACGCGCCAGGCGCCACAGAGGCGCATTTCACCACCGGCGCCGTGCGGTTCAACAACGTGTCATTCCGCTATGTCGAGGAAGTGCCGGTGTTGCAGGATCTGAGCTTTACCGCCGCCGCCGGCAAGATGACAGCCATCGTCGGCGCTTCGGGCGCCGGCAAGACGACGCTGGTGGCGCTGCTGCAGCGTTTTTACGATGTCGATGCAGGCACGATCGAAATCGACGGCCAGGACATTTCCAAAGTCACCAAACACTCGCTGCGAAGTTCGATCGCCTATGTCTCGCAGTCGCCCTATCTATTCGAAGGCACCATCCGCGACAACATCAGGTATGGCCGGCTTTCGGCCACCGATGCCGAGATCGAGCAGGCGGCGATCCAGGCCGCGGCCGACGACTTCATCCGCCAGCAGCCGCAAGGCTACGACACGCCGGTCGGCGAAAGCGGCGCGACGCTGTCGGGCGGCCAGCGCCAGCGCGTCTCGATCGCTCGCGCTATCGTGCGTAACGCGCCGATCCTGCTGCTCGACGAAGCGACCTCGGCGCTCGACAACGAGGCCGAAGCCCGCGTCCAGGAAGCGCTCACCCACGTCATGGCCGGCCGCACCACCATCGTGATCGCGCACCGTCTGTCTACCGTGGTCAATGCCGACCACATCATCGTCATGGAGCAGGGCCGGCTGGTCGAGGAAGGCACGCACGCCTCGCTGATGGCCGATCCGCACAGCGTCTACGCCCGCTTCCACCGCGTGCAGGGCAAGAAGGGGCTGGGGCTTGTCGACGACGCCAAGCCAATCCAAACTCCGCTGCCGCGCTCGCGTGGAAAGAAGGTGTTGGGGAGGACCGTATGAGCGAATCCGGCGATATGGGCCTGGTGGTGGTGGGGGCGGCCGGCCGCATGGGCCAGACGCTGATCCGCGCCATCCATTCGATCCCCGGCGCGCGCGTCGTCGGCGCGGTCGAGCGCGCCGGATCGCCCTATCTAGGCAAGGATGCGGGCGAGCTCGCCGGCATCGGCATCATCAATGTGACGATCTCAGACGACCCGCTGCCGGTGTTCGCCAAAGCCGACGGCGTGCTCGATTTCACCGCTCCGGCCGCTACCGTCGAGTTCGCCGGCTACGCCGCGCAGGCGCGCATTGCCCATGTCATCGGCACCACCGGCTGTTCGGCGGAAGACAACGCCAAGATCGAAGCCGCGGCACGCCACGCGACAATCGTCAAATCCGGCAATATGAGCCTCGGCGTCAATCTGCTGGCAGTGCTGGTGGAACAAGCGGCGCGCGCGCTCGACGCCGACGATTTCGACATCGAGATCCTCGAAATGCACCATAAGCACAAGGTCGACGCGCCGTCAGGCACCGCCTTGCTGCTCGGCGAAGCGGCGGCGGCGGGACGCGGTATTGCGCTTGCCGGCAACGATGTGCGCGCGCGCGACGGCCATACCGGCGTGCGCAAACCTGGAACGATCGGTTTCGCCAGCTTGCGTGGCGGCTCGGTGGTCGGCGACCACAGCGTGATCCTGGCCGGCACCGGCGAGCGCATCACCCTGTCGCATCATGCCGAGGACCGCGCGATCTTTGCCCGCGGTGCTGTGAAGGCGGCGCTTTGGGCTCGCGCGAAGAAGCCTGGACTGTATTCGATGCGGGACGTGCTCGGCCTGAGCTGAGGCATCTATTTTTCTTACGCAATTCCGGACGGAAAACCGCTACACACTTTTCCTGGAATTGCTCAGACCCATCCACAAACTCGAAGGAGCAAACATGTCGGGAACTCTCGTGCTCGTGCGCCACGGCCAGAGCGAATGGAACCTGAAGAACCTGTTCACCGGCTGGCGCGATGTCGACCTGACCGAGCAGGGCCACAGGGAGGCCAAGGAAGCCGGTGCGAAGCTCAAGGCGCGCGGCATGAAATTCGACATCGCCTTCACCTCGGCGCTGATCCGGGCGCAAAAGACCTGCCAGCACATTCTCGACGCCGTCGGCCAGAGCGACCTCAAGACGATCCGCGACCAGGCGCTGAACGAGCGCGACTATGGTGACCTCTCCGGCCTCAACAAGGACGACGCGCGCAAGAAGTGGGGCGAAGAGCAGGTGCACATCTGGCGCCGCTCCTACGACGTCCCGCCGCCCGGCGGCGAAAGCCTGAAGGACACCGGCGCCCGCGTCTGGCCGTACTATCTGCACGACATGCAGTCGCATGTGCTGAGGGGCGGCACGGTGCTGGTCGCAGCGCACGGCAATTCGCTCAGGGCGCTGATCATGGCGCTGGACGGCAAGAGCGGCGAGGAGATCGTCAAGCTCGAGCTCGGCACCGGCGTGCCGGTGATCTACAAGCTCAACGCCGATTCCACCGTGGCGTCGAAGGACGTGCTGGAAGGCTGAGCCGGCGCGTCGCCGCAGGCGTTTCTTGATTGAGCATGATCTTTTCCGAAAACCGGTTCCCACTTTTCGGGATCATGCTCTGAAAAAGCGCGTTGACACCTGTCGCTTGCCCGCTTACATGAGCCCGCACCAGCCCAGATGGCGGAATTGGTAGACGCGCACGGTTCAGGTCCGTGTTCCGCAAGGAGTGGAGGTTCGAGTCCTCTTCTGGGCACCACCCTTCGCTCTTCGAGCTTCGGGTGGCAGGCCACCCGAAGTCGTTAGACGAAGGAGCGTCCTCCGAAGCCTTGGCGAAGGAGGACTGGTGATGGTTTGATTGAGCCCGCTGGGCGCATCAATCGTCGTTCAAAAAAAGCCCGGTTCGTCCGGGCTTTTTTGTTATTCCGCGGCAGCAAGCTGGCGGCTCTGGCTGTACTCAACCCAGGCCTGTCTCAGGATCTGGACGGACGAGGTCAGGAATATTCCCGCCATCAGCGCGGCGACGACAAGATCCGGCCAAGCGGTGGCTGTGCGCCAGACTCCTACGGCGGCAGCCATCACCACCACATTGCCGATGGCGTCATTGCGCGAGCAAAGCCAGACCGAGCGGACATTTGCATCCCCGTCCTTATAGGGGCGCAGCAGCAGCACGGAGCCAAGGTTTGCAGCCAGCGCCATGAAGCCGATGACCCCCATGACCTCCGCACTTGGGACACCGAGGATCAAGGTCTGGTAGACCGTCGAAGCGAACACCCACAGCGCCATGACGAACAGAGACAGCCCCTTGAACAAGGCCGCGGTCGCACGTGTTTGCAGGGTTGCACCGATCACGGCGAGGCTCAGGCCATAGGTGACGGTATCGGCGAGGAAATCCAGGGCGTCGGCCTTGAGCGCTTGCGAGCCGGCGAGCTGGCCGGCGACCATCTCGGTGAGGAACATCGCGCCGTTGATCGCAATGACCGCCCAAAGCACCCGCTTGTATCGAACGTCCATGCCGTCAAAAACAGCCACTCCGCCCGAGCAGCATGATGCGTTCGGCGCTCCATGACCTGCCGCTTCTGCCCTGTCGGTCCTGGCAGGCAGCACCAAGGGAGGCGGGCCAGCGCAGGTCGTTGTTTCGTGGGCGCAGCAATCGTCAGCCATTGAAAATCTCCATGCTTGCGATCACCTTAGTTCCTCTAGCCACTAGAGGTTCAAGAGGTTTCTTATGGATTTCTCAATCGGCGAACTTTCGCGCCGAACGGCGGTGAAAGTCCCCACCATCCGCTACTATGAGCAGATCGGGCTGCTGCCGGTGCCGCCGCGCACCGAAGGGCAGCAGAGACGGTACGAGAAAGCCGCCGTTTCAAGGCTGGCTTTTATCAGGCACTCCCGCGAGCTCGGCTTTGAAGTCGAAGCCATTCGCGCGCTGCTGTCGCTTCAGGACAACCCGGAGCAATCTTGCGCGACAGCTGATGCGATCGCCAAGGCCCGGCTGGCGGAAGTCGAGAGCAGGATCGCGAGCCTCAACGCCCTGCGACTTGAACTGACACGCATGGTCGATGAATGCGCTTGCGGCAGAGTGGCGGAATGCCGGGTCATCGAAACTTTGGCGGACAGGAGCCATGGACACGGTCCTTTGGCTCTGGGATGAGGGATCCAATGCCGCTTGGGCTCTGCTTAGCGGCTAGCCGCATGCCATGATGGCGGAATTGGTAGACGCGCACGGTTCAGGTCCAACGATCGATCCGGTTTCCTGAATGTCATCTAAATGTCATACGCCTTGGCTACACGACGATAAATCTGGATTTATGGATACGTGGACAAAGAGACCGCCCTTCTCGCGCTTGCGGCGCTTGGCCAGGATACAAGGCTGGAGGTTTTCCGGCTGCTGGTTCGGGCCGGCGCTGAAGGCGTGCCCGCCGGCGAGGTCGCATCGCGCCTAAGCATCGTCCAGAACACCATGTCGGCGCATCTGAAAATACTTGGCCATGCCGGGCTGGTCCGCGCCGAGCGCGAGGGGCGCACCATTCGCTATGTCGCCGACATGACCGGTTTTCGCGACTTGCTTGCTTACCTCATGGAGGATTGCTGCAACGGTACCCCGGAGCTTTGCCAGCCGGTAATCCAGGCGGTGACTTGCAAGTGTTAGGCCGGCAAATGGCAGGGGAGGAAGCAATGAGCGATCAGATTTACAACGTGTTGTTTCTGTGCACCGGTAATTCGGCGCGCTCGATCCTCGCGGAGGCGATCCTGAACCGTGTCGGCGCCGGCAGGTTCAAGGCCTTTTCCGCCGGTTCCCATCCGAAGGGTGCGGTCCATCCCTATACGCTGCAGCTTCTGAAGACCCTCAACCACGATACCTCCTTTGCCCGTTCGAAGGACTGGGAGGAATTTGCGGTGCCGGGCGCACCGGAGATGAATTTCGTTTTCACTGTCTGCGACAACGCAGCCAATGAATCCTGTCCTGTATGGCCCGGTCAGCCGATGACGGCGCATTGGGGAGTGCCCGATCCTGCAGCCGTCGAGGGCACGGATGCTGAAAAGCACCTGGCATTCGCCGATGCCTACCGCATGCTCAACAACAGAATTTCAATCTTCGTAAGCCTGCCGATGAATACGGTCGACAAGCTTGCCTTGCAGAAGCGCCTGGATGAGATCGGTCGCAATCACCCCAATGCAGGCTGAACAGCATGGCCACTGATTTGTCACGACGCCTTGTCGCCGAAGCGCTCGGCACCGCCATGCTGGTTGCCGCGGTTGTCGGTTCGGGCATCATGGCCGATCGCTTGACCGACGACGTGGCACTTTCGCTGCTCGGCAACACGATCCCGACGGGCGCTATGCTGGTGGTGCTGATCACCATTCTTGGGCCGATTTCCGGGGCGCATTTCAATCCGGCGGTGACGCTGGTATTTGCTTTGCGACGGGGAATCCAGACAAAGGCGGCTATCGCTTACGTCATCGCCCAAATCACGGGCGGCATCGCAGGTACATTCCTGGCGCACGCCATGTTCGACCTGCCGATCCTGCAGATCTCCCAGACCGTGAGGGCCGGAAGCGGCCAGTGGATCGCGGAGCTGGTGGCCGCCTTTGGCCTTGTCTTCACTATTCTTGCCGGCTTGCGTTTTCGCAGCGACGCCATTCCGTGGCTGGTCGGGCTCTACATCACATCGGCCTATTGGTTCACCGCCTCGACCTCGTTTGCCAATCCGGCCGTCGCCATCGCGCGTGCCTTATCGAATACATTTGCTGGCATCCGGCCGCTCGATGTCCCGGCCTTCATCGTCGCCGAACTGCTTGGCGCGCTACTCGCCATGGCGCTGGCCGGCTGGCTGCTTTCAGAACCCAAACCCGAGCCAGAGATGAAAGCTGCGCAATGACCATCACCATCTATCACAATCCCGATTGCGGCACCTCACGCAACACGCTGGCGATCATCCGCCAGTCCGGCGAAGAACCGGAGGTGATCGAATATCTTAAGACGCCGCCGTCGCGCGAAAGGCTCGTCGAGCTGATTGAGGCGATGGGGATGACACCGCGCAACTTGCTGCGCGAGAAGGGTACCCCCTATGCCGAGCTCAACCTCGGCGATCCCAAATGGAGCGACGGCGAGATCCTCGATTTCATGCTGGCGCATCCGATCCTGATCAACCGGCCGATCGTGGTGACACCGCTCGGCGTCGTGCTGGCGCGGCCGTCGGAAGCCGTTCTCGACATCCTTCCAAATCCGCAGATCGGCGCCTTCACAAAGGAGGATGGTGAGGTCGTCATCGATGCCGAGGGCAAGCGCGTGATCTGAGCAGCGCGTTATTTCGATGGCAGTCGAAATAACGCTTGACGGCCTCGATCACTGGCGTATTGTATTTCGATGAAACTCGAACAAGCAGCAAAACAGCTTGAAGCGCTCGGCAACCCGACGCGGCTGAACCTCTATCGCACGCTGGTCAGGGCCGGTGCGGCCGGCAGGCCGGTCGGTTATTTGCAGGAGAGTCTCGGCATCGCTGCCTCGACCTTGTCGCATCACCTGCACCGGCTGATCCTCACTGGCCTAGTGACTCAGGAGCGGCAGGCGACGACGCTGATCTGTCGCGCCAACTATCCCATCATGCAGGATCTGATCGGTTTCCTCGCCGACGAATGCTGTGCCGATGCCGCCTGCACTCCCGCCACCGGAGAAGTGGCCGCGTAATTTTTTTGCTTGTTATTTCGATAATCCCGGAATGACGGAAGGTATAGAAATGACCCCGCAAGGCGATCTACCCATTGCTGTTATCGGCGCCGGTCCGGTTGGGTTGGCGGCAGCGGTCCATCTGTTGGAACAAGGCCTGCCGGTGAAGCTCTATGAGTCCGGCAGCGGCGTTGCGTCCAACCTGCGGGATTGGGGTCATGTCAGGGTGTTCACGCCCTGGCGCTATTGCATCGATCACGCGGCGAGAAAATTGCTCGAGGCCCATGGCTGGCACATGCCGGAGCCCGAGGCATTCCCCACCGCCGGCGAGCTTGTCGAGCATTACCTGGAACCGCTTGCCGGGCTGCCGGAACTGGCGCCGGCGATCGAAACCGGCGCTCGCGTCATTGGTATCTCGCGCTGGGGCGCCGACAAGGTGCTGAGTAAAGCACGCGAGACGCGGCCCTTCATGCTGGTGGTCGAAACGGCCAATGGCACAAGGCGAGACAGCGCCCGCGCCGTCATCGATGCCTCCGGCACATGGCAGATGCCCAATCCGCTCGGCGCGGGCGGAATCGCGGCCGAGGGCGAGGCAGAGAATGCCGACCGTATCGCCTATGGCATCCCCGATATTCTCGGCCGTGACCGCGCTCTTTATGCCGGCCGCACGACGCTGGTTGCCGGTTCGGGGCACTCGGCCGCCAATGCGTTGCTCGACCTCGCCAGACTGGCCGATGCCGAGCCCGGCACCGCGTCCATCTGGGTGACGCGCGGCACCGACCTCGTGCGCATCTATGGCGGCGGCGATGCCGATGCTTTGCCGGCGCGCGGCGAGCTTGGTGCCGATGTTCGCGAACTGGCGGAAAGCGGCCGCGTCTCGCTGGTAACAGGATTTGCGACCGTCGCCATCCGTGCGCAAGAAAATCGTCTGATCGTCGAAGGCGAGAGCGCAGGCGGTTTGCGCCAGGTCGGCCCTGTCGACCGCATCATCGCCGCAACCGGGCAGCGGCCCGATCTCTCGCTGACCAGGGAGCTTCGCCTCGACCTCGATCCGTGGCTTGAAGGCGTCAAGGCACTGGGGCCACTCATCGATCCCAACGAGCATTCTTGCGGTGATGTGCCGCCGCATGGCCACCGTGAGCTCAGCCATCCCGAGCCCGACTTCTACACGGTCGGCATCAAGAGCTATGGCAGGGCGCCGACCTTCCTGCTGCTGACGGGTTATGAGCAGGTCCGCTCTGTCGCCGCCGCGCTTGCCGGCGACATGGTTTCCGCCGACGCAGTGAAACTGGTGCTGCCGGAAACCGGTGTCTGTACGGTGCCGTCTTCATCACTTGCAGCCTCAAAAGGCTGTTGCGGCGGCCCGGCAGCAAAGGAGGCGGATGCCTGCTGCGTCGCCGATGCCGAGGCGAAAGCGGTCGGCAAGGGTGGGTGCGGTTGCGGCGTTGCCGCGTGAGCGCGCTGCCACCATCGACGGCCGGCATGCGCGGCCTAAAGCGACAGATGCTTCATGAAATAGATGGAGACTTTCGGCTGGCCATGCGGGTCGACAGAGTGATGCGGGACGGAGCCGACCTCATGCCAGTCGAGCCGCCTGTAGAGTCGCTCGCTGGCCCCGCCCTCGACCGTATCGAGGAGGAGCAAAGTCCGTTTTCTGCTCATAGCCTCACGCTCGACAGCCTGCATGAGAGCGAGACCGATGCCTTGCCGCTGGAAGTCGCGATGAACGAGGAGTCTGTAAACTTCGGCCCGGTGTGGTGCGTTCGGCTCCGGCGAAAGATAAAGTTGAACCGTGCCGACGACACGGCCGTCGATATCGGCGCAGATGAGAAGCCGTTCGCCTTCACTCACCGAACGAAAAACACCCTCCCAATGCGCCAGCGCCTGAGGCTCGTCAAAAGGAAGCACGAAGCCGACGAGCGCGCCGTCTTCGACGCTCTGGATCAGCATCTCGGCCAGGGCCTGCACATGAAGCCTTGCCTCAGTCTCATCAAACACGGCGATGCGCATCAGGTCTTTCCTCTTGAGGGGTCAGAAATAGCGGGCTTTTACGGTCGCGTGAAGGCACCGACGATAGCCGCTTTGCTCGCTTCCCGGGAGCATGCCTGAGTGGCTACAATCCCAAGTCGTCCGGTTATCGTCACGACCCTCGGCCTCACGCAAATCATGGCATGGGGCTCCTCCTACTATCTGCCGGCCGTCATTGGCCCTGCCGTGTCGGCCCAGACCGGCTGGCCCTTTCCCTGGGTGATCGGCAGCCTGTCGCTCGGGCTGCTTGTCGCGGGCCTGATATCGCCGCATGTCGGTGCCGCGATCGAACGCCGCGGTGGCCGCATGACGCTCGCCTTCAGCGCCGTTTGCCTGGGCATTGGCCAGCTCGTTCTTGCCGCGTCGCCGACGCTGGCCGTCTTCGTCGCCGGCTGGCTGATCATTGGTTTCGGCATGGGCGCCGGTCTTTATGACGCCGCCTTCAGCGCGCTCGGACGGCTGTATGGGCGCAGCGCCCGTTCGACCATCACCAGCCTGACGCTGTTTGGCGGTTTCGCCAGCACGGTGTGCTGGCCGATTTCGGCGTTTTTGCTCGATGCGTTCGGGTGGCGCGGCGTGTGCCTGGTTTATGCGGCACTCCAGCTTGTGGTGGCATTGCCGGCCTATCTGCTCATCCTGCCGCGCGGCGTTCCCGCCGAAGCGTCTGCGCAGACGACTGTCGCGCCGGAAACGGGCCTGGCGCCGCGCAGCCTGCCGCTGATGGCGACGCTGGCGGCAAGCATCACGTTCTCAGCGGTCATATCGTCGACCTTGTCGGTGCATCTGCTGACCGTGCTGCAATCCACCGGCCTGGCGCTCGGCGCGGCGGTCGGCCTCGGCGCGCTGGTCGGTCCTTCCCAGGTCGGCGCCCGCGCCATCGAGATGATGATCGCGCGCTATCACCATCCGATCTGGACGAAACTTGCCTCGGTGACGTTTGTTGTCATCGGTGTGGCGACACTCTGGACCGGGCTGCCGGTACTGCCGGTCGCCCTGGTGTTCTACGGCGCTGGCATCGGCCTGGAATCGATCGCGCGCGGCACGTTGCCGCTCGCCCTGTTTGGCGCCACCGGCTATGGGAAGCTGATGGGTCGGCTCGCCATGCCGAGTTTGATCGCTCAAGCCGCGGCGCCGTCTGTCGGCGCGCTGCTCCTGCAACATACCGGTGAGCGGGGATTGCTGACGGTGCTGCTCGGCCTCGCCCTGATCAACGTGGCGCTGGTCGGCACACTGTTTGCCTTGAAGCGCGAGGCCATGCGACGCATCCGCACCAGCTAACGGCAAGTTGCCAGGCGCGCCAATCGGCGTTGAAAAGTTGTTTCAGGTCAGTATCAAGCCGGCCAACAAGACCGCGAAGATCACCGACACCGGCACGGCAAGAAGCCACCGAGCCTCCAATAGGCTGTTGTGCGGATCATCCATTGTCTTGTTCCCTGGTGAAAGCTGGCTCCAGCGCTCCTCCGGCGCTGGAGCCGCAGCCGATCGGCTCAACCGCCGTTGGCGGGAGCCGGGGCTGGAGCCGCCGGCGCGGGCGCCTCGACCTTGGGTGCAGGGGCGGGCGCCTCGACCTTGGGCACATCGACTTTCACGTTGATGTCTTGTCCACCACTGCCATTGAGATTGATGACGCCGGTGACGAAAAGCAGGGCAAGGATTGCGACGATTGCGACAACAATCGCTATCGCCGTTCCTGCGCCCCCTCCTGCATTCACAACAGTTGGTCCGTCAGCCATTTCTTCCTCCCTGAGGTATCTCCAGAGGCAACGGCGGCTGTAAGCCTTTGTTCCTGCTCAGGGTATTCAGTCGTAAAGTGTTAAGACTTCAGTCCGAACCGGAGCGGCTCCGAGACGCTCGGGTCTCCCGTGTCCGGTCAGCCAAGGAAGCACGCGCCACTCGCACTTGCTGGTCACCAGACAATCCGAACCTCGTTCGGCGGCCCAGAGCGTGTTTCGCCTGCATAGGACGTAAGTCCGATAAAACGAGCAATGGTCCTATGGGCAGGACTTTTTGGGAACACGGAGCACGTCTGACTGTTGTTTGAGATCGCGGTTTGAAGCCGGAGCTTGCCTGCGACATAGGTTTTGGTGTGAACAGGGAGAGCCGTCGTGAACAGGATCATATGGGCCGTTGGGGCTGTTGTTATCGTCATCGCCATACTGAGCTTTTTTGGACTCCGGTAAGGCCGGCACTTGAGGTGCAAAGTTATGACGCAATCCGTGCAAGCGCCGATCCTGTCCGAGACCAGCCAAGATCGGGAGATCAATTGTGAAGTCGCATTGGAGGCGGCATTTGGCGAGCTGGTGGCGGCGGCATTGGCTCAAGGGTGGACACCCCAGGAAACAGCTGCCGCTTTGGTCAACATAGCTGCCGAGCACGCCCAGAAAGTTGACGAGCTTGTCGTAGACGCCTCACCCACTCACACTGCCTAGGTGGCCGGTCCAGTTGGCCTCAGAAGGAGCGTTGCTCCTCCTGCAGACGAAGTCGCGGGGCCAAACTGCCCTTCCGGCCAGGCTGCCAACAAACCGCTTCAAACCCGGCGCTCATGACGCTACGCTCGCACCCATGGCCCCACCCGCCCAGCCGATCACCGTCACCCGCCGCGACCAGATGTTTCCCATCCTGGGCGACGCCGATATCGAGCGCATGCGCCGGTTCGGCGAGGCGAGTTCCTATGAAGCGGGCGAGCATATCGTCACCGCGGGCAGCGTGGCGCCCGGTCTGATCGTCATCCTGTCGGGCGCGGTCGACATCACCCAGGACGTCAGGCCTGGCCGGCGCGAGACCATCGTCACCCATGGTCCCGGCAACTTCATCGGCGAACTGGCGCAGCTTTCGAGCCGGCCATCGCTGGTCAATGCCGAAGCGAAAGAGCCGGTCGAGGCCTTCGTCATTCCCTCGCAGCGGCTGCGCGACCTGATGGTGCAGGAGGCCAGCCTTGGCGAGCGAATCATGCGGGCGCTGATCCTGCGCCGCGTCGGGCTCCTGGAAAGCGGCAGCAGCGGGCCGATCGTCATCGGGCCGGCCGGCAATGGCGATACGCTGCGGCTGCAGGGGTTTCTGCGCCGCAGCGGGCAGCCGCACCGAGCGCTGGACTCCGACACCGACCCGTGCGCCAAAACGCTGATCGGGCATTTTCATGTCGATCCGCACCATCTGCCGATCGTGCTGTGCCCCAACGGCAAGCTGATGCACAATCCCGGCGACACCGAACTCGCCCGCTGCATCGGCCTGCTGCGGCCGATCGACCCCGACAAGGTCTATGACGTCGCCATCGTCGGCGCCGGTCCGGCGGGGCTGGCGGCCGCGGTCTATGCGGGGTCCGAAGGCCTGTCGACCATCGTGCTCGATTGCCGCGCCTTCGGCGGCCAGGCCGGCGCCTCCGCGCGCATCGAGAACTATCTCGGTTTCCCCACAGGCATCACCGGCATGGCGCTGATGGCGCGCGCCTACAACCAGGCGCAGAAATTCGGCGTCGAAATCGTCATCCCCGACGAGGCGAAGCTGCTCGGCGCCGCCGGCGACGCGCCGGGTTACAAGCTCGACGTCGGCGACGGCGAGAGCGTCAAGGCACGCACGGTCGTGATCGCCAGCGGCGCGCGCTACCGCCGCCTCGACATTGCCAATCTGGCCGAGTTCGAGGGAACGTCGGTGCACTATTGGGCTTCGCCGATCGAGGCGCGGCTGTGCGCAGGACAGGAGGTGGCGCTGGTCGGCGCAGGCAATTCGGCGGGGCAGGCGGCGGTGTATCTCGCCAGCCAGGTGCGCAAGGTGACGTTGCTGGCGCGCCGCGACAGCCTCGACTCCACCATGTCGCGCTATCTGGTCGAACGCATCAAGGCGCAGCCGAACATCGAGGTGGTAACCGAGACCGCGATCGAGGCGCTGGAGGGCGGGGCGGGCAACCTGACCGCGCTGCGCTGGCGTAACCAGAGGACCGGCGTCGAGACGACACGCCCGATCCAGCATCTCTTCCTGTTCATCGGCGCCGACCCCAACACCGACTGGCTGGCGCACTGCAATGTCGCGCTTGATGCCAAGGGTTTCGTGCGCACCGGCGCCGACATAGCGGCGGACCAGATGGAGACCAGCCGCAGCGGGGTCTTCGCCATCGGCGATGTGCGCTCCGGCTCGGTCAAGCGGGTGGCAGCCGCCGTCGGCGAGGGCGCCCAGGTGGTAGCGGCCTTGCATGCCTATCTCGCGCGAACCGACGCAGCAGCGCCCGAACTGGCCAGGAGAGCATGATGGACGAATGCAGGCACACGGCAGGCATCAAGACGGTGACGCCGAGCGCGCTCGGCTGCGAGGAATGCCTGAAGAGCGGCTCGATGTGGGTGCATCTCAGGCTCTGCCGCACCTGCGGCCATGTCGGCTGCTGCGACGACTCGCCCAACCGCCACGCCACCAAGCATTTCCACGCCACCAAGCATCCCATCATCGAAGGCTACGACCCGCCGGAAGGCTGGGCCTGGTGCTTTGCCGACGAGGTGTTCATCGACCTCGAAGGCGACGTGACGCCGCAGAACGGGCCGATCCCGAAGTTTTTCTGAGGCGGCTGTCGGAGCGACGTCGGCTGTTTCCCCAAAGCCGACGGCTGCGTCGCTATTTCACCGAGCCGGTGACGGTGCGATCAAGACTATCGGGATGGCGCTCGTTGCCGGCAAGCGCGGCGATGACCAGAAGGCTGGCGACGACCGGGACAAACAGGATGGCCACACGGGCCTGCACATAAAAAATGGCGCGCCATTCGCTGCGCTTTTCCGGGCTGTTGTCCATCACACTCACTCTTGCCATGCCTCCCCCGGCGGGAGATAGCGGCGAAGGGTTAAGCAAAGGCTTCCGGGTTTGTTAACGGGGGAGCGTAGCTCGGGCGATAATGACAATGTCATTACGAGCTGCTATGCTGAAACGATGAAGCACGAATCTCCACCCGAAGCTTCCAAGCGAAGCACGCTGAACATTCGCATCAAGCCCGAAGACCGGGGCCTGATCGACGAGGCTGCGCGCGCGCTCGGAAAAACGCGAACGGATTTCATCCTCGATGCAGCACGGCGCATGGCCGAGGATACGCTGCTCGACCGCACTCTCATCAAGGTCTCGCCGGAAGCCTATGCGGAATTCCTCGCTTTGCTCGATGCGCCGGCCAAGCCTGATAAGCGCTTGTCCAAGCTGATGAACGCTCGCCTGCCATGGGAGACGGGCGAATGAGCCGGATGGATTTTCGAACATCCAAGGAATGTGCGACGCTGTAATGACGCTGCGACCGCCAGAGCCCCTGGACCGCACCCATGACCTGTCCTCGTTTTCCTCCGGTGTGCCGGTCCTGGACGACTGGCTGAAACGCCGAGCGCTGGCCAATCAGGACAGCGGCGCGACACGTACGTTCGTCGCCTGCCGAGACGGCAATAGGGTTGTTGCCTACTATGCACTGGCGTCGGGCGGCGTTGCCGCCAGCTATGCGTCTGGTCGTTTCAGGCGCAACATGCCGGACCCGATCCCTGTCGCCATTCTTGCTCGCCTTGCCATCGATGCCTCCCATCAGCGTCAGGGGTTGGGCATGGCGCTCATGCAGGACGGTGCGCGCCGGGTGATGAATGCAGCAGACACCCTTGGTATACGAGGCATCCTGGTCCACGCGATTTCCGAGGATGCGCGGGCCTTTTACACAAAGCTGGGCTTCAATCCCTCGCCGCTTGACCCGATGACGCTGATGATCTCACTGGCGGATTTGCGCCTGGCCGCAGACGACGACTAAACAACAGCTTCAACGGGTTCTTCGCTACCAAGCAGACAGCTGCCTAAGCGCTTAGCGCCTGATCCAGATCCGCAATCAGATCATCGCCATCCTCGATGCCTGCGGACAACCGCACCAGCGAATCCGAGATGCCGATCGCTGCCCGCTTTTCGGCCGGGATCGAGCCGTGCGTCATCAGAGCCGGGTGCTCGATCAGGCTTTCGACGCCGCCAAGGCTTTCGGCCAAGGTGAATAGCTGGGTGCGTTCGAGGAAGCGCTTGGTGCCGGCGAGGTCGCGGTCGAGGTCGACCGAGATCATGCCGCCGAAGGCGTGCATCTGCTGGACGGCGATGGCGTGCTGCGGATGGCTGGCGAGGCCGGGATAGACAACGCGGCGCACGTCTTTTCGCGCTTCCAACCATTGCGCGATCTTAAGGCCGTTCGCCGAGTGCCGCTCCATCCTGAGCGCCAGCGTCTTGATGCCGCGCAGCGCCAGAAAACTGTCGAACGGCCCCGAGATGGCGCCGATGGCGTTCTGCAGGAATTTGAGCTGAGCGGCCAAATCCTTGTTGTCGCCGACAATGGCGACGCCGCCGACCATGTCGGAATGGCCGTTGAGATATTTTGTTGTCGAATGGACGACTATGTCGATGCCGAGCTCCAGTGGCCGCTGGATATAGGGGCTGCAAAACGTGTTGTCGGCGACCGTCAAAACGCCCTTGCGCTTGGCCAGCGCCGCAACACCTTCGAGGTCGACAATGCGCAGCAGCGGGTTGGTGGGGGTCTCGACCCAGAGCAGCTTTGTCTCCGGGCGGATGGCGGCTTCGACGGCGGCGAGGTCGGTGAAGTCGACGAAGCTCACCTGCAGATTGGCCGAGCGCTTGCGCACCCGCTCCATCAGCCGGAACGAGCCGCCATAGATGTCGTCGGTGGCGACGATATGGGCGCCGCTGTCGAGCAATTCGAGCACCGTCGAGATCGCCGCCAGGCCGGAAGCGAAGGCGAAGGCGGCCGAGCCGCTTTCGAGATCGGCCACCGCGCGCTCGAAGGCGAAGCGCGTCGGGTTCTGGCTGCGGGCATATTCGAAACCCTTGTGCACGCCGGGCGACTGCTGGCCGTAGGTCGATGTCGCGTAGATCGGCACCATCACGGCGCCGGTCAGCGGGTCGTGGCTCTGGCCGCCATGGATGGTGCGCGTCGAGAAAGCCAGGCGGTTTTTGCCCGTCGGGGTGTGTGCAGTCATCGTGCGCGCCTCAAATGATTGATCAGGTCGATACGGGTTATCAGGCCGACGAACTCGTCGCCATCGAAGATGATGGCGACCTCGTTGCGGTCAAACACCGGCAAAAGCGCATCCAGCGTCTGGCTGGCCTGCAGCGTGTGCAGATTGGAGGTCATGGCGGTGCGCACCGGGGCGTTGAAACGATCCCAGCGGCCGTCATAGGGACCGTCGACCTTGGCCAGTATGTCGCTTTCATCGACGATGCCGACGAGCTTGCCGTTGTCCAGCACCGGCAGCTGCGAGACGTCGGAGCGGCGCATGCGGCCATAGGCGTTGAGCAGGCTTTCGTCGGGGCCGACATAGACGGTGTCGCCGGTGCGGTGCGAGCGCATGACGAGGTCGCGCAGATCGCCATGCTGCTCCTGCTCGGCGAGACCCTGCTCGGCCAGCCAGAAATCGTCGAAGACCTTCGACAGATATTTGTTGCCGCTGTCGCAGACGAAGGTGACGACGCGTTTCGCAACAGTCTGCTCGCGGCAATAGCGCAGCGCCGCCGACAGCAGCGTGCCCGAGGACGAGCCGGCGAGAATGCCTTCCTTGGACAGGAGATCGCGCACGGCCAGCATGCTTTGCTTGTCGGGTATGGAATAGGCCTTTTTGACCAGCGACAGATCGGCATTGGGCGGCACGAAATCCTCGCCGATGCCTTCGACGGTCCAGCTGCCGGCCTCTTCCATCTTGCCGGTCTTGATCAGCGGCGCCAGCACCGATCCCACCGGGTCGGCCAGCACCATCTCGGTGTCCGGCGAGACTTTCGCGAAGTAGCGGCCAAGCCCGGTCAGCGTGCCGCCGGAGCCGACGCCGACCACCACGGCGTCGACATCGCCCTCGAGCTGCGAAAAGATTTCCGGGCCGGTGGTGGTCTCATGCGCCTTAGGATTGGCCGGATTGGCGAACTGGTTGGCGTAGAAGGCGCCGGGCAGTTCGGCGGCAATCTTCTCGGCCATATCCTGGTAATATTCGGGGTGGCCCTTGCCGACATCGGAACGCGTCATGCGCACTTCGGCGCCGAGCGCACGCAGATGCTGGATCTTTTCGCGCGACATCTTGTCGGGCACGACGAGGATGATGCGGTAGCCCTTGGGGATGCCGACCTGGGCGAGGCCGAGGCCGGTATTGCCGGCGGTCGCCTCGACGATGGTGCCGCCGCGCTTAAGCTTGCCCTGTTTCTCGGCCGCCGCAATCATCGACAGCGCGATGCGGTCCTTGATCGAGCCGCCGGGATTCTGGCTTTCGAGCTTGATGAACAGCCGGCATTTTCCCGTGTCGAACTTAGTCAGCTCGACCACCGGCGTCTGGCCGATAAGGTCGAGCACTGAGGCGTAGGGTGGACGCAGGCGGGATAACGCGCCGTCCGAACTGCCCGGCGCAGCTTTTCTCTGCTCGCTCATATCGATGTGCTCCCTTGATCAAGCGACCGCCAAGAGCATGATGCCGAAAAGTGCGGAGCGGTTTTCGGACGACATCATGCTCTACTTCTTTGATTCAGCCGGCAGAGCGGCAGCGTAGCTTCTTTTCCAGCCGTTTGCAGGCGGAAAGAAGATAGATCGTGCCAATCAACTGGCCAGAGGGGGAATGGAATTCCACGAGCGGCTGACATTCCTTGCCCGCAAGGTTGGTGGGGCAGCGGAGGAAAGACCTTGGTCGCTTTGCAACGCACCATCTCGTTCGTTGCCGCCGGCATTTTCACCGTGCTAGCCGAACGGATGCGGGGCAATGCAAGGATCATTTCGATGAAGATCATCGCCTATGACAATTTCAAGCCCGGCGTCACCCTGGACGATCTAAGGCCCTATCTGCGCGACGAGGTCTCGAATGTCTGGCGGCTGTGGAAGGCCGGCGTCGTGCGCGAGAATTATGCGCGCGCCGATGTCGGCGGCGTCATCATCGTCTTCGAGCTCGACAGCGTCGAGGATGCCAGGCGCTACACCAACGATTTTCCACTGTCCAAGGCAGGCCTGCTGGAATGGGTTTTCCTGGCCTTCGATTCCGCACCCCTGCCGCTCGAATATCTCTTCGATCCGACCGTCGACATCGCCACCCCCTGGGACCGGACGGCGGCATGATCCGGTCGCGCGAAGGCATTGAGATCCCCACCAGCCTCGCGGAGTGGTGCGATCCCACCCGCATGGCGCTGGTCGTCTACGACATGCAGGTCGGCATCTGCCGCCAGGTTGCCGGCGCGGCCGAGATCGTCGAGCGCACCGGCATTGTGCTTGAGGCGGCGCGCTCGGCCGGCATGCGGGTGGCGTTCACCCGCCATCTGTCGCTGCCGCTGAAATGGATGGGCGCCACGCAGTTGCGCACCGCCATGGCCTGGCAACGGCGCGACAGCCCCGATGCTGTCGAGCCATGGTTTCTGCGCGATGCGGAGGCGACGCAGATCGTTCCCGAGCTGGCGCCCCGCGCCGACGAGGCGGTGTTCGACAAGCTGACCATGTCGGCTTTCGATTCGACCGCGCTCGGCTTTGCCTTGCGCGATTGCGGCGTGCGCGCCATCGCCATTGCCGGAATCGCCATGGAGATCGGCATCGAGCCGACCGTGCGCCAGGCGACCGATAACGGCTTTGCGGCGGTGGTGATCGAGGACGCCTGCGGCTTCGGCAACAAGGAAGCCCGCGATCGTTCCATGGCGACGCTTCGCTTCCTCGGTGAAGCCGTCATCACCGACGTCGCCGGCTTTTGCGGCGCGCTCGGCGGGCGATAGGCTGATGTCAGGCCGCCGCGTCGACGTCGGTGCGGAAGCGCACGCCTTCGGCGCGGCCATGCACGCTGCCCCAGTCGTAGAGCGCCTGCAGCGCGGCGGCCAGATCGTGGCCGCGCGGGGGCAAGGTGTAGCGCTGCTTGCCGTCGGCCGAGGTCTCGAGCACGACGAAGCCGATCTCGACGAGATCGGCCAAGCGCTGCGTCAGCATCTTGTCGGAGAGCGAAGGGATAAGCCGGCGCAGTTCGGAATAGCGCAGCGGCCCTTGCTTGATGCGCGCAATGATCACCGTTTTCCATTTGCCGCCGAGCGCGTCCAGCGCGAACTCGACCGGGCAGCCATAGAGTCTTCCGCGTTGGGTCATGCGGCAATTCTAGGCAGAGTATTGCTACGACGGAAGCGGAAATTGCCCGGCCAGATGGCGGGGTTGCGGCGCGGCAGCTTTGTCGGCAACGACCCACAGAAGGAGCAACAAAATGAGTGTTCGTGATCCCAATCCGGTCGATGCCAAAAGCCCGAAACGCGTAGCGATCGTCATCGCCAATCCGGCTGTGTCGACCACGACAGGCTGGCCGGTCGGCTTCTGGTGGAGCGAGCTTACCCATCCCTGGTTCGCCTTCACCGAACGCGGCTATGGCGTCGAGATCTTTTCGCCCGACGGCGGCAAATGCGAGGCCGATGCGCTGAGCGACCCGCGCGACTCCTCCGGCTACTCCGAGACCGACCTGATCTCGCTCGGCTTCATCGCGAGCCCGAAGCTGATGGCCCTGGTCGAGGCCACGCGGCCGGTGGCGGAGATCGATGTCGAGCGCTTCGACGCGATCGTCGTCGCCGGCGGCCAGGCGCCGATGTTCGGCTACGACCGCGCGGAAACGCTGCAACAGATTTTCGTCGCCTTCCATGAAGCCGGCAAGGTGGCGGCCGCACTGTGCCACGGCACGGCGCTGCTGCGCTATGCCAGGCGCGCCGACGGCACGTTGCTCGCCGCCGGCAAGACGGTGACCGGCTTTGCCAATGCCGAGGAGGATTTTGCCGACGAGGCGACCTGGGCGATGGGCGCGCTCGAACGCGGCAAGCATCTGATGCCGTGGCGCATCGAGGACGAACTCAAGGCGATCGGCGCCAATTACATCCAGGCCGGGCTGTGGCGCGGCTTTGCCGTGCGCGACGGCAATCTGATCACCGGCCAGCAGAATTTTTCCGGCACAGAGACCGCGCGCCTGGTGTGCGAGGCATTGGGCGGCTGAACGCGCCCTCTCCCTTTGGTTTTGACGCACTTCTCTAAGCGCTAACGCGCTTTTCCCAGAAATGGTGTCCAGACGTCCCATTACGGCAGGGACTTCAGTCTTAATTGAGATACAGCTAATATATATGTAGCTTTGCCAGTGCGGGGCGACGATCCCAAAATCCAAGCCTAATCCCGCAATGGCCGGTGCGGCACGCTTTCAACCCAAGCATCCTCCGCACCGGCCATTCTTTTGCCTGCCGCGGGGTAACCCATGGTGCGATCGCGAAAGGCGCTCTCGGGTCGAGCCGAATACCGTCTGTCAGATTTATAGTCTTTCCTGAATCACCCTAGCCCAGCAATTGCTTGCTCAGCCGCGCGCACTGGACGCGAATATCCGGGATGGCATCGATCTCGAAGAAGGTTCCCCGGGTCAGCGGTCCGACGGCGAGGATCTTGGCTGAAACCGAACCGTCGCCGGCGATGATTTCGCATTTGGCTGAGACATCGAGGCCGAGCCGCAGCGGGTCCGGCCGCGCCAGGCCGCGGTCGACCAGCGAGCGCACGACGCTGTTTGACGTCGTCGAGATGTCCCTGGCGATGCCCGTGCAGTCATAGATTCGGGCGACCTGAAGCGTCTCCTGCGCCTGCGTGTGGCGCGACTGGATGTCGATGGTGAAGCCATCGCCCGCCTCGATGCCGACGACACGGCCGGCGACGGGCCGGATGCGGCCGGTGCGCACCGCCTCGGTGACGCGGGCATGGACCTCCGGCGCCAGACGGTGGCGGTGGATATCCCACCAGGCTTTGGTGTGCTCGACGAAACGGCGCTTGGCCGAGGACGGCCAGTTCTGCCAGATCTTCTGGTTGAAAGGCCTGAGCCCATCGACGACGTCGCGCCAGTCGATGCCGGCTTTCTGGTTTTCGCGGATCAGGTCGCGGAACCAGCTGACGAAATAGGACAATTGGGTGCCGAGCGGAATGTCGGCGACGTCGAGCTTGATCGGGTTGCCCTTGCGGTGCGGTGACGGCAGCAGGCCGCGCCGCGACACGGCGACGATCTCGCCCTTGTGGCCACGCTGCTCGAGCGACAGGAAGGCGTCGACCATACTCAGCCCGGTGCCCAGCACCAGCACACGGGCTTCAGGATCGAGCGCAGTGTCGGCCTCGGTGCCCATGCGGATGGCGTGGCCCTGGCCGGCGCCGGGCTGTTCGTCATGGCCGGTGGCAAGCACCGCCAGATGCGCGACCACGCTGGTGCCGTTGGCGAGCGTCACCTCGACCCCGGAAGAGGTCGGAGAGATCGACAGGCTTTCCTCGCGGATCAGCCTGAGACGGCCGGTTTCCTTTTCCCGCTCTTCGAGTTCGTCCAAAAGTTCCTTGAGATAGCGGGCATAGACGCTGCGCGGCGCGTAGAAGGGTGTCTGCGGCGTCTGCTCCTGGCTCACCAGGCCGCGGGCCTGCAGCCAGCGCCAGAAATTGCCGGGATCGTCGGCATAGGCGCTCATGCCTGCGGCGCTGACGTTAAGCACGTGCGCCGACAGCAGCGTCGAATAAGCAATGCCCTGGCCGAAATGCGGACGTTTTTCGATCAACGTGACGCGCAGATCGGGGTGGGGCGATTTGAGGAGATGCGCGGCAAGCACGACGCCGCTGGCGCCGCCGCCGACAATGATGATCGAATTGGTGCGCCCGACACTCATGTGCGCACGCTCAGGATCAGGCGAGGACCTTCTGCGTCAGCGGCAGGCCGTCTATGCCGCCCGCGACCGCAAGGTCGTCGAGGACGATGTCGCGCATCTCGGCCAGCGTGCGCTGGTCGAGCACCTCGGCGATGGCCTGCCGGACCTCGAGCATCAGATGTCGGACTTGGCATGTCGCCTCATTACAGTCTTCACAGCGCTGATACTGGGTGCGGCTGGCGCACGGGATGGGTGCCAGCGGTCCGTCGAGCACGCGCACGACATGGCCGACCTTGATCTCGTCGGCCGGGCGCGCCAAGCGATAGCCGCCTTCCTTGCCCTTGCGGCTCTGGACGAAGCCGGCATTGCGCAATTCGCCGAGAATGGCGTCGAGGAATTTCTTCGGGATGTTGTTGCCGCTGGCGATGTCGCCGACGAAAGCGAGCTGCCCGGCCGGCAGTTGCGCCAGGTGGACCAGCGCCTTGAGGCCGTACTTGCCTTTTTTGGTGAGCATAGAGCGAACGTTTCCCTGTCAGGCGATGGCTCAAAGCCATCGGTTGCGAAACGCCTGACGTGCCTCCCCGCCGCGTGCAAGCTGCTTCGACAGATAAATTCTAGTGACATGATATACAAGCGGAGAAACCTTGATTTTGCTTCGTTTTCACGCCGCAGGGGCGACTTTGCCGGGGCTTTGTGCCGTTAAGGTCACAAGCTGGGCCGCAAAGGCAGGCGGATGCCGTGAGCGATCATGGTGGCAGAGTGGCCGCGCATTCATCTCCTCCATTCCTCAATGTCGATAAGATTAATATACTTACCCTCGAACTGGCGGAACGTGTTTTCAAATCGGCGGCTATTTACAGCATGGATTTGCTCAGCCAAGGCGCTGCGCGCAATCTCGTTCGCTGTCGGCGACCAAGATCGGTATGGGCGGGACGAATGCCCAATACTCAGGACTGGGCGTCGTCGCCTTGCAACTGGTCAGACCTGGCGGGTTTGGCCACCGGCACCCCGCTCGAGCGCAACATCCAGCGCTGGCCGTCGCTGCGCAAATCGGTGACGCTCAGCGGCTCGACATCGATCCTGCGGCAGGCCGAAAGCGGCGCGCCGAGGACATGGACGATTGCTGCGCGGATGACGCTGGCATGGGTGACGGCGATGGTGTGGCCGCTCGTCCGAATCAGGTCGTCTAAGAAGCTCGCGGTGCGACGCGCCACATCGGCCAGCGACTCGCCGCCATGCGGAGCGGCCTCGGCATCGCCGAGCCAGGCGGCGACGCCGCTGGGATCAAGCGCCTGCACCTCCGCGAAACCCTTGCCGGCCCAGCGGCCAAAATCCTGCTCGGCCAGCAGCGGCTCGACGGAGGCCTGCAGCCCCATCGCCTCGGCGGTCTGCCGGGCGCGCGGCGCCGGGCTGGTCCAGACCCGGTCGGCACGGCGCAGGGTCATCGCTGCCGCCAGCGCCAGGGACCGCGGCTCCAGCGCCTCGTCGAGGGGGAACGACCCGTTGCGCGTGGCGGGCGTTGCGCCGCTGCAGATCAGGGTCAGGCGTACCAGCATGGAAAGCTGCCTCTTTCCGGCCAGCCGGGCCGGCGGATTGATGGTTTGCGCCGGCTCTACACGGTCGCGTGTAGAGTATCACGGTTCGTTGACGGGTATCGGCCGGGGCCGGCGCAAGCGATCGAAAGCCCGCGCGCCTTTGCCTTCAAGGGCGTTGAGAGCCGTTCGGGTAGGGCTGCCTTGCGGCGGCGGCGCGATTGACGAGCGGCTTCCCCCCACTCCGTCGCAGCTCAGCCGCGCGAGCGGCTCGCCCATCCCAGCCCAAGCAGGCCGACCAGCATGGTGACGATGCCGATATAGAGCCATTGCGACTGGCCGGTCATGAAGCTGCCGCCAACCACGCCGAGGCCTTGCAGCGACCACAGCGCCCCGATGGCCAACACAATCAGGGCCAGCAGATATCTGAACAGTCTCATCGCCGAGATTCCTTTCCCAAGTCGATCGTCAACTGCGCCATGGCCGTGATGAAAGAGCGAAAGGATGAGGTCCAGTCGCGCGTGTTTTTACTTGTATAATAACGCCTTATCTTGCTGAAGGTATGCAAGATGGCCGCGAAAGCCGCTTGAAATACCCCGGCGCATCGCGAAAAACCCCTGACAAACTGTTTCCCAGTGACTCCAAACGTGTGCCAGTGCCACGGAACCGCCAGATACTTGCCGCATTTCCTGCCTTATTCAGCACTTACCGGCTGGGGTCTGTAAAAGGAGCCTCCCAAGTGAACAAGAAGAACCAAACCGCGCTTGTCGCGGTAACGATCGCGGCTGGCCTGATGGTCGGCGTATCCGCCTCTTCCGCCGCCGGCCAATGCGGTCGTGCTTCCTGGTACGCGCTGCACTCCCGGACCGCCAATGGCGAGCGCATGAACCCGTCGGCAATGACCGCCGCGCATCGCAGCCTGCCCTTCGGCACCAGGCTGAAGGTGACCAACCAGAACAATGGCCGCAGCGTCATCGTGCGCATCAACGACCGCGGCCCGTTCATCAAGGGCCGCATGCTCGACCTGTCGAAGGGCGCCGCCGGCCAGCTCGGCTTCATCGGCTCCGGCCATACCTCCGTCTGCGTGGCGCGCGTCTGATCTGTCCAAGTCCGGCCCATCCGGGCCGGACGCATCTGCTCTCAATATTCGACGGCCGCGCTTTCGCAGCTGCACATTGAGCCGGCTGGCCCCGTTCGAAGCGGATTCTCAAGGCCTTGGACCAAAGAATGGCATATGTCACGCCACGGGACGTATTGCATCGCAGCAATATCTTGTTAACCTCCGCGCGAGACATTCAAGGATCGGCGCTGCTCGTCGTCCCTTCGATCACGGCAGCTGCGGAGTACCTGATGTTCTACCAGCTCTATGAAATGAACCATGCCGCCCTGCAGCCCGCGCGGCTTTATGCCGATGCGGTGCGGCTGTTCTACACCAATCCGCTCAACCCGTTTTCGCACACGCCGTGGGGCCGCTCGGTGGCTGCCACCGCCGAACTCTTCGAACGCACGACGCGCCGCTACAGCAAGCCGCATTTCGAGCTGACCAAGACCGTGGTCGACTGGAAAAGCGTCGAGGTTACTGAGAAGACGGTGTGGTCGAAGCCGTTCTGCAACCTCGTCCGTTTCGAGCGCGCCGTGCCCGCGGGGCGCAAGGCCGACCCCAAGCTTTTGATCGTGGCGCCGATGTCGGGCCATTATGCGACGCTGCTGCGCGGCACGGTCGAGGCGATGGTGCCCTATGCCGACGTGCACATCACCGACTGGGTCGATGCCCGCATGGTGCCGCTGACCGACGGCCATTTCGACCTCGACGACTACATCGACTACATCATCGACATGCTGCATGCGCTGGGGCCGGACACCCATGTGATGGCGGTGTGCCAGCCTTCGGTGCCGGTGCTGGCGGCGGTGGCGCTGATGGAAAAGCGCGGCGATCCCTTTGTGCCCTCTACGATGACGCTGATGGGCGGGCCGATCGATACCCGCCGCAACCCGACCGCGGTCAACCTTCTGGCCAAGGAAAAGGGCATCGACTGGTTCCGCGACAATGTCATCATGAACGCGCCGTGGCCGGTGCCGGGCTTCGGCCGCGAGGTCTATCCGGGCTTCCTGCAGCTGTCGGGCTTCATGAGCATGAACCTCGACCGCCACATCATAGCCCACAAGGACTTCTTCATGCACCTGGTCAAGCATGACGGCGACAATGCCGAGAAGCACCGCGACTTCTACGACGAATATCTGGCGGTGATGGACCTGACGGCGGAGTTCTATCTGCAGACCGTCGACACGGTGTTCGTGCGCCATGCGCTGCCCAAGGGCGAGATGATGCATCGTGGCGAAATCGTCGATACCAAGGCGATCCGCAACGTCGCGCTGTTCACGGTCGAGGGCGAGAACGACGATATTTCCGGGCTCGGCCAGACCCAGGCCGCGCACGACCTCTGCTCCAACATCCCGGCCGACCGGCATGCCCATTACGTGCAGCCGGCCGTCGGCCATTACGGCGTCTTCAACGGCTCGCGGTTCCGTTCGGAAATCGTGCCGCGCATCGTCGATTTCATCACCAGCTACGGCCGCCAGAACCGCGTTGCGGTCAAACCGAGGTTGGTTCGCTCTGCCAAGGGTTGACGCTCGACACAGCTGTGGCGTGCATTGCCTGCAGAAGCGGGGCGACTTCGCACGCCAGAGGCGTTCTGTTGCACAATAGACGCTGTCGGGCGGGCGCGGGTAACCATGCCGGAGAATCTATCTCCCCCCATAATTGACACGGACTGTAAATCCCCTTTAACCTTTCGTTAACAACAAGGGCGAACGGGGACAATGACTTCCTCAGCGATGGCACGGACGCTGCACTTGTGTGCGGCAACAGGGCTGGCGGTTTTGGGATGCTGGGCGGCGCCGGCTTCGGCGGGCGGCGCCATGGCGACCGGCGGCATGACCTCGCAGCCGATCGGCCATTATGATTTCTGCAAGTCCAATCCGGGCGAATGCTCGATCCGGCCAAGCAATCTCAACCCGGCTGCGATGACCGACGCCTTCATGCGCAAGCTGGTCAGCGTGACATCCAGGGTCAACGCCACCGTCAAGCCGATGAGCGATTACGACATTTACGGCAAGGACGAAGTCTGGGCCTATCCCGACAAGGGCGTCGGCGATTGCGAGGACTATGTGCTGGAAAAGCGCCGCCAGCTCTCCCGCTCGGGCGTGTCGCTGGCCGATCTCCTGATCACCGTCGTGCGCAAGCCGGACGGCGAAGGCCATGCGGTGCTGACGGTGCGCACCGACAAGGGCGACTACGTCCTCGACAATCTCACCGACAAGGTGAAGATCTGGGACGCCACCGGCTACCGCTTCCTCAAGCGGCAGGCGATCGACAATACCGGCCGCTGGGTCTCGATCCGCGGTGGCCAGCAGGTTCTGGTCGGCGCGGTCCAGTAGAGTTTTAGCACGACCATTCAGGCACGCCGCGTCGAAGCGGCTGCCGTCATTGATGACTTCGCCAATTACTAACGTTGCAGCAAACGGCGGCGACGCCGAAGCTAGTCCCTTCTCCCCGTCACTATACGGGGAGAAGGTGCCGGCAGGCGGATGAGGGGCAGCACCAGCGCGCGCCCGAACCGCCTCCAAAAAAATTTCACAGTCACCATGAACCAAACCGTCTCCGCCGGCGACACACAGCCGTAACCAGAACCCAACCAAGGAGACTTCCAATGACTTCTTTCCTGCGCACTGCTTTCCTTGCCGCCGTCGCGGTGTCGTCCCTGGCCGGGTCGGCCTTGGCCGATCAGACCATCACCTGCTCCAACACCAAGACCAACGACTGGTGGGCTGGCCGTTGCTGCAGCGCCGGCACTGCGGATTGCCTTGGCCACGAGAGCCATGGCCGCGACCATCACGACAATGGCGGCCGTGGTAGCACTGCCGGCAAGAAGTGATGCAACGTCTCGCCGGCGATCGCCTCTCCAATTGAGGCGAACGCCGGCAAGCGCCTCATGCCATCCTATCCAGTGCGTCCAAGCGCCGCCCGGATCGACGCTGTGATGCGGCGAAGCTCGGCTTCGTCCAGCTTCTCGATGTTTTCAGCCAGCAGATTGGCAAGTTCCGTTGCGGCCGGGCTGAGCCCGGACGTATCGAGTTTTACGCGCGGGTGCGAGGCCTCGGCCAGCCGCGCCAGCTCCTCGGCATCGTCCCAGATGACGTTGAAATAGCCGATGATCTTCTGGATCAGCGTCCAGGTCGGCGCACCGCGGCGGCCATGCTCCAACGCCGACAAATAGGCGGCGGAAACACCGATCGCCTGCGCCATATCCTTCTGACGGACACCGCGCTCGGCTCGAAGCGCCCGAAGTTTTTCGCCGAACGGCGTCATTTAGCGTACTCGCCTGAGCCGGACATAGAGCGCGCCCGAACCGCCATGGTTGCGGGCGGCGTGGTCGTGGCTGGAGACCAGCGGCCGGAAGGCAGGCGTCGACAGCCAGGCCGGCACGGCGCGCCGCAAGACGCCGTCGCCGCCCGATGACGAACCTTTTCCCGTAATGATCAGGACATAGCGAATGCCGCCGGCATGCGCCCGGTGCAAAAACGAAAACAGCAGCGAATAGGCCTCGTCCTGCGTCATGCCATGCAAATCGACGCGGCCTTCGATTGGCACCCGGCCTTTCTTCAACTTGTCCAGCGTCGGCTCGTCCAGCGCATGCGACACATGTTGTGCCTTCGGCTTGGCGGCAACGACCGCGCTGACAGCTACCGGTGCTTGGGCCGGTTTGGGGTCGGCAACGATGTCGGGGATGTCGACCGCCATCCTGCCCTTCAGCGGCCGGGCGGTCCGCGCCACCAGGTTCCACAACACCCGGTCGTCCTCGCTGAGCCGATCGGGGCGCTTGCTCATCGATTCGTCTCCGAAACGAGAGCTCTTGGAACCAGCGCATAGAAATCCGCCTCGTTGCGCACGACCCCAGCGATCTCGCCGGCGGCATCGCCTGAACCGGCGAAGAGATCGCCGCGCGCCGGTCCGGTGATGGCCGAGCCGGTGTCCTGCGCGATCATCAACCGCCGGAAAGGCTTCTTGTCGAACGCTGTCAGCCTCGGTGCATCGATATAAAAGGGCGTGCCAAATGTGTGCAGCAGCCGGTCGACCGCGAGCGAGCGGCCCGGCGTCAGCGGCACCTTGGCGGCGGCGATCGGACCGAGCGTCGCGTCGTCGACCGCTGCTTCGCGAAAGAAGATGTAGGAGCGGTTCTGCCAGAGGATCTCGTCGATGCGGTCGGGATGCGACCCGAACCAGGCGCGGATCGACTGCATGGTCACTTTTTCGAGCGGGATCTCGCCGAGATCGGCGAGGATCTTGCCTGGCCCCGTAAAACGCTGGCCGGATTTGGCGGCATAGGTGACGCGGCAAAGCCGACCGTCGGTCATCTTCAGTCTGGCGGCGCCCTGCACATGGATGAAGAACGCATCGACTTTTTCCGCAAGCCAGGCGATTTCCAGGCCTTTGCCGGCCAGCGCGCCGCGCTCGATCTGGCCACGGTCGAAATACTCGACCGGCCCCTGCGGCGTGTCACGGGCAAAGGCCAGATACTCGTCCATGCCCTCCTCGGGACGGTTGGCACCGTCGATGTCGATGAGATCGCCCGGCCGCGCCAAAAGCGGCACCGTGAATTGATCGGTGCGCACCGGCGAGGCCTCGACCTCCGGCTCGTAGAAGCCGGTGACCAGACCCGCATTTTCAGCCTGAACCTTGGCTGGAACGAAATGACGCTCGAAGAAATCCTTGGCTGCCGACCGATTCGCCGGCGAAACGGAACGCGCCTCGTCATAGGCGCCGGCAAAGGCGTCGAACCGGACACCGAGCGAACCGGTGCGATAAGGCTTGGTCGGGACATGACAGGCCGAACGGCGGAAGGCTTCGAAGGCGGCAAGGTGATCGTCCGCAGCCCAGCCGGGAAGATCATCAAAGGATTTCTCGACGAAAAGGGACGATAGCGACACCGTGGCCCCGCCAATGTCCGGGATTCAGTCTTCTTCCTCGGTGGCGACCAGCTTCCAGTTCGGATCGCGCGAACGTGTGTCGCGGGCAAAGGTCCAGACATCCTTGACCTCGGCCACCGTCTCGGGATCGCCATCGATGACAGCACCCGCCTTGTCGCGGGTCGCCGAAATCAGCTCGCTGACGATGCGCAGCGTGATGTGGGCCTCGCCACCCTTCATCTCGGCCGAGACGATGTCGGCCTTGTCGATGCCGACGAAGGAGGACTGGATCTTTTCGGCTTTCGCCTCGCGGTCGCCTATTGCGGCCACGAAACCGTCAAAAACCTCACGCGACAAAAGGTTCTTCAGCGTTTTGCGGTCGCCATCGGCATAGGCCATGACGATCATCTCATAGGCCATCTTGGCGCCGTCGACGAAACCCTTCGGGTCGAAGGACGGATCATTGTCCTTGATCGCGCGCAGGCCTCTGTTCAGATCGGTGTCGGGCTTGGCGAAAGCGTCGATGGCCGCATAGGTCTCGGCAGCCGTCTCGCCCGGCAGGCGCTTGCGCGGCAGTGAAACCACATTTTCGGGCTTTTGGGTCGCGTCCTTGTCGTTGCGGCTGGCCGTGTAAGGATCGAAGGGCGGGCGTTCGCTGCCCGTGCGGCGGCCGAGCACGTTGCGCAGCTGGAAAAAGATCACCACTGCGGCAATCAGAAAGAAAATGGTGCCGAAGTCGAAGAATCCCATATCTTTCGCCACTCAATCCCTGACCTGGCCGGGACCGCCGGCCAATCCGGGCCGCGGTCGCATAGCGTTCAACATGCAAAGCATATAGAACGCATGGCGCAATCATTCAAATCAAAGGCAGGCATACCTATCTAACGGCCTCAGTGCCAGCGGCGATTGTACGCCGTCCGGCAAAACATGGAAACGATCGGTCAAGACTTGCGCACTTCCTTCCTCCCTCTGTTCCTGCTTGCTCTGCCGCTGCTGGAAATCGCCGGTTTCGTCATTGTCGGCCGCGAGGTCGGGGCGCTGGCGACGGTCGGCCTGGTGCTGGCTTCCAGCCTTGCCGGCGTGCTTCTGCTCAGGCACCAGGGTTTTGGCGTCATGGCGCGGGTGCGCGCCGAGATGGCCGGCGGCGGCGACCCCAGCCGCCAGTTCGCGCACGGGGCCATGATCGTGGTCGCCGCGATCCTTTTGATCATTCCCGGCTTCATCACCGACATTATCGGCCTGCTTCTGTTCCTGCCGCCGGTGCGTGACCTTGCCTGGAGCAGGCTCAAGGGCCGCATCGTCGTCGCCACCGATTTCACCACCGGTGGTTTCCGCGGCAGGTCGCGCGACAAGGTCATCGATCTCGACGACGGCGACTATTCGCGCGAGGACGATTTCAAGCGCGGCCCGGATCATAACTCGCCATGGCGCCGCCTGAAGGACGATTAGATCGCAGTTGTTGGGTTTTGAACTGTCGTTCGGAAGTCGGCGCTGCCCCTCATTGCCCTGCCGGACGTTCGTCATTCGAAAAGCCAAGCAGTTGGCTTTTCGTCCGCTTCGCGGACCATTCCTCAACTCCCGGTATAGTGACGGGGAGAAAGAGGCTGGCCGCAGCCTTGGCGCCATTCCTGCAACGCTGGTGATTGGCGAAATCATCGATGAGATCGCCCCTCTCCCCGTCACTATACGGGGAGAGGATGCCGGCAGGCAGGTGAGGGGCAGCTCTAACTTCGACGAGTTTCTTCGACAAAGTCGAAGTGGACGAATGCCCGGAGTCCGAAGGCGGCAAACCTTGTCTTGTCATGCCGACCATGCTAGCCAACGCCCGATTTCAATTCGGTCAGCGCTGCTGCCCAGGCAAAAGGATCAAGGCTCATGGCCAGCAAAGATGACGCGCCGGTCGGCGCCGCCAACGGCAACAACGGCGAAACGGCGCAGCCGTCGCTCAACGTGCTCGCCCAGTATGTGAAGGACCTGTCCTTCGAAAGCCCCGGCGCGCCGAACTCGCTGCGCGGCCGCGACAAGGCCCCCGGCATCGCCATCAACGTCAATGTCAACGCCAACCCGCTCTCCGACAAGCAGTTCGACGTCAATCTGACGTTGAACGCCAAGGCCTCCTTCGACCAGGAAGTGCTGTTCAATGTCGAGCTGGTCTATGGCGGCGTCTTCGCTATCTCAGGCTTCCCGCAGGAACACATGCTGCCGATCCTGTTCATCGAATGCCCGCGGCTCTTGTTCCCCTTCGCCCGCCAGATCATCGCCGAAGCCACCCGCAATGGCGGCTTCCCGCCGCTGATGCTCGACCCGATCGATTTCGCGCAGATGTTCCAGCAGAAGCTGGCCGAGGACCAGGCGGCCTCGAAGGTCAAGGTGAGCTAAGAAGGCTCTACGCTAGTGTTTGAAAAGCCCGGCCTTGTGCCGGGCTTTTTGTTTGAGACGTTGGTGGGACAGCACGCTCTGGTTTAGCCGAAGCCCTCGGGAGTCTCACCCCGCAGCCACCTTCAGCCACAGCGCCTTCTCCCCAAGCGTCGCCACCAGACCGGCATGCGCTGCGCGCTCGCCCTCAGTCAGGCGTGGCGGCAGGGCGATCGGCCGGGCGGCGATCGAGATGTCGATGTCGGCGACGTCACCATTGCTATTGACCTGCACCGCCACCGTTTCGAGGATGAGCGCCGCCTGCTTGCCGCCGATGAGCTCGATGTAGACTTCGGCCAGCAGTTCGGAATCGAGCAGCGCGCCGTGCTTGGTGCGGTGGCCGTTGTCGATGCCGTAGCGGCGGCAGAGCGCATCGAGCGAATTGGGACCCATCGGGTGCTTGCGTCGCGCCAGCGCCAGCGTGTCGACGACGCGCCCCGTATCGATGACCGGCTGGCCGAGCCGGCCGAACTCGGTGTTGAGGAAGCCGACATCGAAATTGGCGTTGTGGGCGACGAGCTTGGCGCCATCGGTAAAGGACAGCCATTCCTCGGCGATTTCGGCAAAGGTCGGCTTGCCGACCAGGTCGGCGGCGCTGATGCCGTGCACGGCCTGCGCCTCGTGATGAACGGCGCGCCCTTGCGGGTTGATGAATTTGTGGAAGGTGCGCCCGGTCGGGAAGCGGTTGACCAGTTCGACCCCGCCAAGCTCGATAATGCGGTCGTCGCGCATGTCGAGGCCGGTGGTTTCCGTATCGAAGATGATCTCACGCATCGAATCAGCTCACTCCTAAGGGAGTAGAATCATAGAGCGGAACAAAATGGCAATGGGCTATACCCTTTTTCCCTTCTCCCCTTGTTGTGGGAGAAGGTGGATCGGCGCGCAGCGCCGAGACGGTTGAGGGGTGTTCCCAGCGGAGTGAGACGTAGAAACACGGTTGCTCATCCGTCGCCTTCGGCGACACCTTCTCCCACAGGGGGAGAAGGGAAAGCGTCAGCGCCTAGAAAGTTCGGCAATGATGGCGTCGACAGCTGCGCGGGCCGTGTCCATCCCTTCGCCGGTGTCGATGACGAAATCGGCCAGCCGGCGTTTTTCGGCGTCGGGCACCTGCTTAGCCAGGATCGCCGCCAGCTTTTCCTCGCTCATGCCAGGCCGCGCCAGCACACGAGCGCGCTGAACCTCCGCCGGCGCGGTGACGACGACGACCTTGTCGACGCGGTTGCGGCCGCCGGTTTCGAACAGCAGCGGAATGTCGAGCACGATCAGCGGCGCGCCGGCGGCGCGGTGTCTTGCCAGAAAGGCATCGGCGTCGGCGCGGACCAGCGGGTGGATGATTGTCTCCAATGTCTTCAGCGCGGCGGTGTCACCCAGCACCCGCGCGCCTAATTTCGCACGGTCTACGACGCCGGACACGGTGGTGCCGGGAAAGGCTGCTTCGACCAAGGGCGCGGCCTTGCCGGAATAGAGCCGGTGCACGGTCTCGTCGGAATCATGCACTGGCACGCCTGCGTCGGCGAACATCTTCGCCGTCGTCGACTTGCCCATGCCGATCGATCCGGTAAGGCCGAGCACGATCATGTCTTGGCGTCCATCATTTGCCGACGATGTCGGCGACGATCATCTGCCGCAATTCGGCAGTGACCTCCGGCTTCTGGCCGAACCAGCGCTCGAAGCCAGGCACGGCCTGGTGCAGCAGCATGCCGAGCCCGTCGACCGTTTTCAGTTTTCTCGCGCGGGCGGCGGCGAGAAGCGGCGTCTCCAACGGCACATAGACAATGTCGGCGACAATGGCGTGGCGAGGCAGGCCTGCCGGATCGGCGGCGAGCGTGGCATCGCCATGCATGCCGAGCGCCGTGGTGTTGACGAGCAGGCCGGCATCGGCAAGCAGGTCTCCGACCGCGCCATGCGCCGTGACGCCGGCGCCGAAGCGGTCTGCCAGTTCCTGCGCCCGCGCCAAAGTGCGATTGACGATGCGGATATCCCTGACGCCACGCACCTTCAGCGCGTGGATGACCGCGCGCGACGCGCCACCGGCGCCGAGCACCACGGCCGGGCCATTCTTGTCCCAGCCCGGCGCGTGCTCGTCGAGATTGCCGGCAAAGCCTATCCAGTCCGAATTGCCGCCCCACAACACGTCGTCTTCCAGCCACAGCATGTTGACGGCGCCGATCATGTCAGCCGCTTCGTCGCGGCGCTCGACCCGGGCGAAGGCGACTTCCTTGTGCGGGATGGTGACGTTGCCGCCCTGGTAGCCGTTGGCCTGCAGCGATGTGAGGAATGCGGGAAAATCGGCCGGCGCGACATCGATGGCGCGGTAGCTGCCGTCGATGTCGTATGTCTTCAGCCAGTAGCCGTGAATCTTCGGCGAACGCGAATGCGCGATCGGGTGGCCGGTGACGAAAGCTTTTCTCTCAACCATCGATGGCTCCGAGCGCCCGCAATTCCTTGAGCACCGGCAAGAGCGGCAGGCCGACAATGGTGAAATAGTCGCCTTCGATCTTTTCGAACAGCTGGATGCCTTCGCCCTCGATCTGGTAAGCGCCGACGCTGGAGAGCGCCTTGGCGCCGACGCGGGCCAAATGCCGGCCGATGAAAGCCGGATCGAGCTTGCGCATGGTCAGGCTGGCTATGCCGACATGGCGCCACAGCACCTTGCCGTCGCGGCACAGCACCACGGCGCTGTTCAGTTGATGGGTCTTACCGGACAGCGCCAAGAGATGGCGGCGGGCGCCTTCCGTGTCAGCCGGCTTGTGGAACACTTCATCTCCCAGTGACAAAGTCTGGTCGCAGCCGAGCACCAGCGCCCCCGGTCTGCGCTCGCTGACTTCGGTGGCCTTGGCCTCGGCGAGGATCAGGGCGACATCCTCCGGCGACACGCCGCTATCCTGCAACGGCGCCTCGAGCGCGCGTTCATCGACATCGGCCGGGACGGCTTCGATGTCGAGCCCGGCATTGACGAGCATTGCTTTGCGGAACGGACTGCCGGAAGCGAGGATGATTTTTTCGGTCATTTTAGCACTCGGCGCAGGGGCGGTTGGATTTCAGTCTGCAACGTCTACGCCGCCCCTCATTGTCCTGCCGGACATTTCTCCCCGTAAAGAGACGGGGAGAAAGGACCAATTGTTGCCACGCCGGCGATTGGCGAAACCATCGAAGGCAGCGCCCCTCTCCCCGTCACTATACGGGGAGAGGATGCCGGCAGGCAGGTGAGGGGCAGCGCCGAACCTCCACCAGGAAGAGCGCAAACTCATTCTTCGCTCATCTATCTATTCTTCCCCCGCAGGGCAACAATGGCCGCTGCCGTCTCCTCGATCGAGCGGCGGCTGACGTCGATCATCGGCCAGTTGTGGCGGGTGCAGATCTGGCGGGCATAGGCGAGCTCTTCGGTGATCAGCGCGCGGTCGACATAGTCCGAAGCTTCGTAGGTGCTGCTGTTGCCGAGCACGCGGTTTTGCCGGACATGCGAGATGCGTTCGGCGGTGGCGATCAGGCCGACGATCAGCGGCTTGCTGGCGGCGACCAGGCTTTCCGGCACCGGCACGCCGAGCACAATCGGGATGTTGGCGGTCTTGATGCCGCGGTTGGCGAGATAGATGCTTGTCGGCGTCTTCGATGTCCTGGAAATGCCGATCAGAACGATGTCGGCATCGTCCATATTGGCCGGCAGCTGGCCGTCATCATGCTCCATGGTGAAGTTGAGCGCATCGATGCGGCGGAAATAGTCGGCGTCGAGCACATGCTGGGCGCCGACGCGCCGGCCGGCCGGAGTGCCGAGATAGGACTGGAAGACGGTAAGCACCGGCTCCAGTACCGAGACGCAGGGCAGGCCCATCGCAGCACAACGCTCGTCAATGCCGCGCGCCAGCTTCTGGTCGACGACGGTGTAGAGGATGATGCCCGGTTCCTCCTCAATGTCCTCGAACACTTTCGCCACCTGCTTCTCGGTGCGGATGAGCGGATAGATGTGCTCGATGGCGCGCGCATCCTTGTATTGCGCCGAGGCTGCCCGGCCGGCCGCCAGCAGCGTTTCGCCGGTGGCGTCGGAAATCAGGTGCAGGTGGAAGAAGCTCTGGGGTTTGTTCACAGGGGGCACCTGGGGCTGTGGGCTGGTGTGGATAAACAGGGACCGGAAAGGCGACCGGCTGGAGGCGACTGTATCAGAAGGCAGGTTGTCCACAATTCGATGCGCTGTCGGCTTCGTCGGGCGGTTGGGGACAAATCTGGGGACGGGGATTCTTGCCAGCGCTTCGTCCACAGAGCCCGTTTTGCACGGCTGGCGTCAAGCCCTTGACTCCAGTGATGGAATCTCGGTCATCCACACTCTCCGCCAATCCCTGGGAAGAAGCACGCGACAATATGCTGGCTGGCCTTTTCCAGGGCGAAGCGGGACAGGTGACAACCACCACAACCAACAGACTCTTAGAAACAGAAGATTCTAGAAATAGACTATTTAATTATAGAGAAGGCAGGGAAGAGAGCGCTCAATGCCCGAGAACCGCATCATGCTGGACGTGCTGAGAGGCAAGGCAGCGTTTCCGCCGCCGCTCTGGATGATGCGTCAAGCCGGGCGTTATCTGCCGGAATATCGCGAGACCAGAAAGCGTGCCGGATCCTTTCTCGATCTCTGCTACAATCCCGACCTTGCCGTCGAAGTGACGCTGCAGCCGATCGAACGCTTCGGCTTCGATGCCTCGATCCTGTTCTCCGATATTCTGGTCGTGCCGCATGCGCTGGGCCGCGATGTGCGCTTCGAAGAAGGCCGCGGACCGCTGCTGACGCCGATCAATGCGGCCGAGATTTCCCAGCTCAACAGCGAAACGTTTCACGTGAATCTCTCGCCCGTCTACGAGACGGTTCGCCGATTGCGGGCAAAACTGCCTGACGAGACGACATTGATCGGCTTCTGCGGCGCGCCGTGGACAGTGGCGACCTATATGATCGCCGGCCATGGCACGCCTGACCAGGCACCGGCCCGGCTGTTTGCCTATCGCGAGCCGGTCGCGTTCCACCAGCTCCTGAAAGTTTTGGCTGATCATTCGGCGGCCTATCTGATCCGCCAGATCGAGGCAGGCGCCGATGTGGTGCAGATTTTCGATTCCTGGTCCGGCGTGCTCGACGATGCGTCATTCGACCTCTTTTGCGTTGCGCCGGTGGCTGAGATCGTCCGCCAGGTAAAGGCAGTCCATCCGGACGTCCCGATCATCGGTTTTCCCAAAGGCGCCGGTGCTCACTACCAGAGCTATCGACAGAAGACCGGTGTCACGGGGCTGGGGATCGACTGGACCGTACCCCTGGCAGCAGCGAAGGCATTGCAGGCCGGTGGCGCCGTGCAAGGCAATCTCGATCCCTTGCGGCTCGTGGCTGGCGGCAAAGCCCTGTCCGACGGCGTCGATGCGATTTTGAAGACGCTGGGCGACGGACCGCTGATCTTCAATCTCGGCCACGGCATCACGCCGGAGACGCCGGTGGCGCATGTCGAGGCGATGGTGAAGCAGGTTCGAGGCGCGACACGCTGATGGCTCAGTCGAACGATACGGGCAACGCTGCCGGGAGCACGGGTCAGGCGATGGTGCGCATGTCCATTGGCATCGGAGTGCTGGTAGCTCTCACCGCACTTTTGTTTTTCTTCGCGCCCGAGGGTTTTTATCCTTGGGCGAAGGCGATCCATATCCTCGCCGTCATCTCCTGGATGGCGGGCATGCTCTATCTGCCGCGGCTGCTGGTCTATCACGCCGATGCCGAGAAAGGTTCGGTTCAGTCTGAAACTTTCAAGGTGATGGAGCGGCGCCTGCTGCGCGGCATCATCAATCCGGCCATGGTCATCACCTGGGTGTTCGGCCTGTGGATGGCCTGGAAGATATTTGGTTTCCATGGCGGTTGGCTGCACGCCAAGATCGGTTTGGTGTTTCTGTTGTCCGGCGTGCATGGGTATCTGGCTGGCGCTGTCCGCAAATTTGCTGAGGATCGCAACGAAAAACCGGCAAGGCACTGGCGGATCGTCAACGAGATCCCCACATTGCTGATGATCGCCATTGTGATCCTGGTTGTCGTCAAGCCGTTTTAGGCGTTTGTTTGACGCAATTCCCAAGGGAAGCGCTGCGCGCTTTTCCCGGGAAAACCGCCAACACTTTTCCTGGAATTGGTTTTATCGGCGTCACAAAACGCAGCTTGCTCTTTCAAACGACCGACGATACAAGACGGGTCTTCCTTCCCGTCATGCGCCGCCCATTTCGATTTTCGGCCGCGCCCGGCATTTGTCGCATCCAGCCGATATTTCCCTCAAAAAGCCTACTCAGAGTCCGTCTATGCAAGAAATGAAACTCGCAGAGTTCAAGAACAAGAAACCGCCAGAGCTGATCGCTTATGCCGAATCGCTCGAGGTGGAAAACGCCAGCGTCATGCGCAAGCAGGAGCTGATGTTCGCCATCCTGAAGAAACTGGCCGCCCAGGAAATCGAGATCATCGGTGACGGCGTGGTCGAGGTGCTGCAGGACGGTTTCGGTTTCCTGCGCTCCGCCAACGCCAACTACCTGCCCGGTCCCGACGATATCTACATCTCGCCCTCGCAGATCCGCCGCTTCTCGCTGAAGACCGGCGACACCGTCGAGGGGCCTATCCGCAGCCCGAAAGAGGGCGAGCGCTATTTCGCGCTGCTGAAGGTCAACACCATCAATTTCGACGATCCCGAAAAGATCCGTCACAAGATCCATTTCGACAATCTGACGCCGCTTTATCCGACGAAGCGGCTGAAGATGGAGATCGACAATCCGACCAGCAAAGACATCTCGCCGCGCGTCATCGACCTGGTGGCGCCGATCGGCAAGGGACAGCGCGCGCTGATCAACGCGCAGCCGCGCACCGGTAAAACCGTGCTGATGCAGAACATCGCGCATTCGATCACCGCCAACCATCCGGAATGCTATCTGATCGTGCTTCTGATCGACGAGCGGCCGGAGGAAGTGACCGACATGCAGCGCTCGGTGAAGGGCGAGGTGATCTCCTCGACCTTCGACGAACCGGCGGTGCGCCACGTCCAGGTCGCCGAAATGGTCATCGAAAAGGCCAAGCGCCTGGTCGAGCATGGTCGCGATGTCGTTATCCTGCTGGATTCGATCACCCGCCTCGGCCGCGCCTACAACACCGTGGTGCCGTCATCCGGCAAGGTGCTGACCGGCGGTGTCGACGCCAATGCGCTGCAGCGGCCGAAGCGCTTCTTCGGCGCCGCCCGCAACATCGAGGAAGGTGGTTCGCTGACCATTATCGCCACCGCGCTGATCGACACCGGCAGCCGCATGGACGAAGTCATCTTCGAAGAGTTCAAGGGCACCGGCAACTGCGAAATCCAGCTCGACCGCAAGGTCGCCGACAAGCGCATCTATCCGGCCATGGACATCTTGAAGTCCGGCACTCGCAAGGAAGACCTGCTGGTCTCCAAGCAGGACCTGCAGAAGATCTTCGTTCTGCGCCGCATCCTGGCGCCGATGGGCACCACCGACGCAATCGAGTTCCTCATCGACAAGCTGAAGCAGACCAAGACGAATGCGGATTTCTTCGATTCGATGAATACGTAAGCTTACCCTCCCCTTGTGGGGAGGGTCGATCCGCGAAGCGGGCGGGGTGGGGGTCTGCGCGACGAACGCGCTTTACGAGCGTCTCACGATCTTCGCTTCGCTGCGATCATGAGCCGACCCTCCCCACAAGGGGAAGGTAAGAGGCGCTACCGCCGCAACAACTGCTCCAACTCTTCGGCACTCGTCACCACCGGCAAACACACCTGTCCTGTGCACAGCCAGGCGCCCGGTCTATCGGTCGGCGGCAAGACACCACCCGGCAAAGTCGGTCGATTCGCCTCCGTTCCGATTGCCACAACGATATCGACCCGGCGCGGGTCAGGATTCCGATTCGCAACCGGAACGAGGCTTGGACTCTCTGACGAATCGACCAGCACCAGCTTCAAGGGCTCGAGCGCCAGGGCACAGGCGTTAACGATGCCTGCCTGGCCATAGGACTGCTGCCCGGCCCGACCCATGGCGTGTTCGGCGACCCGCCACGCTTTGTCCTGCAGATCGAAATCGCCGGTAACCGAGGCCAGCCGCACCAGGGCTTCGATGATCTGGCTGGTGGCCGAAGAAATCGCCTCGTCGACATCGCCGCGGATGCGGATCGGCACATCGGTGCTGTCGGACGCCGTCAGGTAGTAACCGGTCCCGTCGCTGTCCCGGTGCCAGCGATCCAGCTGGTCGATGAACTGCCTCGCCCGATCGACATAGGTCGAATCGCCTGTCGCTTCGAACAGCGCGATCGCCGCATTGGTCATCGCGGCATAGTCGCTGGACAGTGCGGGGAACAGTTTTTTGGCGCCGAGCATGGAGTGAGGCAGGCGGCCGTCCTGGCTGGCTTGGGCAATGTGATCGAATGCCTTTGCGGCCGCGTCGATCCAGTCGCGCCGGTCCAGCGAGCGGCCGGCTTCGGCGAGCGCCGCAATCATCAGGCCATTCCAGTCGGTCAGCGCCTTGCCGTCCCTGCCCGGCCGGATGCGCTGCTCCCGCGCTGCCAACAACCTTGCCTTCAACGGGATGAGCAGCTCCCGGTCAAGCACACTCTGGCTTTGTTGCGCGCCCGTCTGATGGACAATCGGTTTGCCTTCCCAGCCATGCGGCGCGGAGAGCGTGAAGTATTTGAAAAACAAGGCTGAATCGTCGCCGAGCAAGGTTTCGAGCTCATCCTTGCTCCAGGTATAGAAAAGCCCCTCCTCGCCGTCGCTGTCGGCATCGAGGCTGGCGGCGAAGGCGCCGCCGTCGACGCGCATTTCGCGCAGCAGCCAGGCGACCGTGTCTTCGATTCGTATCCGGAACAAATCGTTGCCGGTCGCGGCATAGGCCCAGTTGCACAGGCGGATCAGCTGCGCATTGTCGTAGAGCATCTTCTCGAAATGCGGCACCAGCCACTCGGCATCGGTGGAATAGCGGCTGAGCCCACCACCGACATGATCGTAAATGCCGCCGGCCAGCATCTTTTCCAGGCTGATGAGAACGGCGTCGCGATGCGATGCGACGCCGTCGCGCAGCCAGGACAGCCACAGCGTGTGCATGAACGGCGCGTTGGGAAACTTCGGCGCGCCGCTTAAGCCGCCGAGATCGCGGTCGATCATGCCGTCGACGCGGCCGGCGAGATCGCTGAGCGTCGCTTTCTCGAGCACAGCCTTGGCGTGGGCGCCGGCCAGGCGCGCCTCAACGTGATTGGTCAGGCCGTCGGCGCTCTGGTCCAGGCTTTCCCGCTTCTCGCGCCAGGCCTTGTCGACCGCTTCCATCACCTGGATGAAGCCCGGGCGGCCATAACGCGACTCGCGCGGGAAATAAGTGCCGCCCCAGAACGGCTTGCCGTCCGGGTTGAGGAACATTGTCAGCGGCCAGCCGCCCTGCTCGCCCATCGACGACAGAGCGGCCATATAGATCTGGTCGATGTCCGGCCGCTCCTCGCGATCGACCTTGATATTGATGAACAGCCGGTTCATGACGGCGGCGACTTGGTCGTTTTCGAAACTTTCATGCGCCATGACATGGCACCAGTGGCAGGCGGCGTAGCCGATCGAGAGCAGGATTGGCCGCTGCAAAGCCTTGGCTTCAGCCAGTGCCGCCGGCGACCAGGCCCGCCAATGCACGGGATTGCCGCTGTGCTGCTGCAGATAGGGGCTGGCTTCTTCGGCAAGCAGGTTTTGCGCAGGCAAGGTCACGGGCGGGCAAGCTCGGTTTGGCGGTGTCGGAATGGGTTTCAAGCTAGGGCGATTGGCTAGAGCGGGCAAATGATTTCAGACGATTCGATAGTTGCACTGTCCAGCGGCCGCCTCCCCGCGGGCATCGCTGTCATTCGCATTTCCGGGCCGAAGACTCGATTCGTTGTCGAAACGATAGCCGGGGGCATGGTTAAGGACCGGGTTGCCGCCTTGCGCAAGCTCCGGGCGGCCGACGGATCGCTGATCGACAACGGCCTAGTGCTGTTCTTTCCCGGGCCGGCCAGTTTTACCGGCGAAGATGTCGCCGAATTCCACGTCCATGGCGGCCGCGCCGTTGCCGGCAGGATGCTGGAGACGATCGCCGGCTTTGACGGTGTGCGTCATGCCGAGCCGGGCGAATTCACGCGCCGTGCCTTTCTCAACGGCAAGCTCGACCTGGTCGAGACCGAGGCGCTTGCCGATCTGGTCAATGCCGAAACCGAAGCGCAGCGCCGCTTTGCGGTGCAGAATGCCGAGGGTGCGCAAAGCGCGCTCTATCTCGGATGGCGCCGGCGGCTAATTCATGCACGGGCAATGATTGAGGCTGAGATCGACTTCTCTGACGAGGAGGACGTCCCCGGGTCCGTTTCGGATATGGTCTGGTCGGATGTCCGGGCGATGATTGATGAGATCAGCCGCCATATCGACGGTTTCCATGCCGCGGAAATCATTCGCGACGGTTTCGAGGTCGTCATCCTCGGCGCGCCGAATGCGGGTAAGTCCAGTCTGTTCAACGCGCTGGCCCGGCGTGAGGCCGCGATCGTCACCGATGAACCAGGCACGACGCGGGATTTGCTTGAGGTGGTGCTGGACCTCAACGGCGTGCGGGTAAGGGTAACCGACACGGCTGGCCTGCGCGAAGCGCCGGGCAAGGTCGAAGCCATCGGCATCGAGAAGGCACGCGCCAAGGCGCAGGCGGCGGACCTGATGTTGCTGCTGGAAGATCTGGCGAACCCGGTCGCGATCGGTGACATCCCAGCCGACATCCCGGCTTTGAGGGTCGGCTCCAAGGTCGACCTGCAGAAGGGCGCGCCACCGTCGGGTGCCTATGACGCGTTGATATCGACGGTGGAAGGCACGGGGTTAGCCGAACTGCTGGCGGAGATCGGAGCGCGCGCCGCCGCCGCGATCGGCGATGCCGGTGACATCCTGCCGTCACGGTTGCGGCATGTGGAGTTGCTCAGCGAGACCAGGCGCTTTCTGACCTCGGCTTTGTCGGGGCAAGAGCGAGACCAGGAGTTGCGGGCGGAAGAGCTACGCCTTGCTGCGGACCGACTAGGTCGTATCGTCGGTGCGGTCGATGTCGAGGATTTGCTCGACGTGATCTTCTCGCAGTTCTGCATTGGAAAGTGACTCACGTGAAACAGTGCGGCGCTGCGCATGGGTGATTCACGTGAAACATGGCTGCCGGGTCGTTTCACGTGAAACAAGCACTCACCCTCTCCGGAAGTAAGCGCCGCCCCTCATTGTCCTGCCGGACTTTTCTCCCCGTTTGGTGACGGGAGAAAGATGATGTCATCGACGGTTTCGCTATCTGCCAACGTGGAGGTTTGGCGCCGACGCGGAAGCCCATCCTTCCTTCCCGTTATTATACGGGGGGAAGGTGCCGGCAGGCGGATGAGGGGCAGCGCTGTCCAAAAGTGATTATCCACCAAGGCTTTGACTCACGTGAAACACCGCGAGCGTAGTACTTTCGTGCGATCTCACGTCAAACGATAGCCCTGCCATCCTTGACAGCGCCGCCTCGCAGGGACATGTGTCGGGCAATCTCTGAATCTGGAACGGAAAATGATCGATCACTATGATGTGGTTGTGGTGGGCGGCGGCCATGCCGGGTGCGAGGCGGCCAGTGCTTCGGCGCGCGCCGGCGCCAGGACGGCGCTGGTCACGCTGCGCTTCGACACGATCGGCGTCATGTCTTGCAATCCCGCGATCGGCGGGCTCGGCAAGGGCCATCTGGTACGTGAGATCGACGCCATGGACGGGCTGATGGGGCGGGTCGCCGATGCGGCCGGCATCCAGTTTCGGCTGCTCAACCGCCGCAAGGGCCCAGCGGTTCGTGGGCCGCGCACGCAGGCCGACCGCAAGCTTTATCGGCTGGCCATGCAGGAAGCGATTCGGCAGCAGAACGATCTCGATGTCGTCGAGGGGGAGGTTCTGGACTTCGAGATCGACAACGGACGAATCGCCGCCGTGCTGCTGGCCGACGGGCGGCGGCTGGTCTGTGGCGCCGTCGTGCTGACCACTGGGACCTTCCTGCGCGGCCTTATCCATATTGGCGAGAAGAAAATCGTCGCCGGTCGCATGAACGAGCAGGCCAGCCTTGGCCTGTCGGCAACGATGAGCCGCGCGGGATTTGCGCTCGGCCGACTGAAGACCGGCACACCGCCGCGGCTCGATGGCCGCACCATCGACTGGGAGTCGCTGGAAAGTCAGGCGGCGGATGAGCATCCCTCGCCGTTCTCGCTGCTGACCGATACGATCAAGAATCCGCAGGTCCATTGCGGCATCACCCGCACGACGCCGGCCACCCACGACCTTATCCGCGCCAATCTCGGCCGCTCGGCCATGTATTCCGGCTCGATCGAAGGGGTCGGTCCGCGTTATTGCCCGTCGATCGAGGACAAGATCGTCAAGTTCGGCGATCGCGAAGGCCACCAGATTTTCCTCGAGCCGGAAGGGCTCGACGACGTCACCGTCTACCCCAATGGCATCTCGACCTCCCTGCCCGAGGATGTGCAGCTCGACATTCTGAAGACGATCCCGGGTCTGGAGCGGGCGACCATGCTGCAGCCGGGCTATGCCATCGAATACGACCATGTCGATCCGCGCGAGCTCGAGCCGACGTTGGAGACCAAGCGCATCGCCGGCCTGTTCCTGGCCGGGCAGATCAACGGCACCACCGGCTATGAAGAAGCCGGCGCGCAAGGCTTGCTCGCCGGGCTGAATGCCGCGCGCAAGGCGTCGGCCGGTGACCAGATCGTGCTCAGCAGGACCGAGGCCTATATCGGCGTGATGGTCGACGATTTGACCAGCCGCGGCATTGCCGAACCCTACCGCATGTTTACGTCGCGGGCTGAGTTCCGGCTTTCGCTGCGCGCCGACAATGCTGACGAGCGCCTGACGCCGCTGGCGACGAAGCTTGGAATTGTATCGCAAGAGCGAACGCAGCGGTTCAACCAAGTCACCGTTGACCTTGAGAAGGCGCGCGAACTGGCGGTTGCTACGACTATGACGCCCAATGAAGCGGCGCGTCACGGGCTGGAGGTCAACAGAGACGGTGTGCGCCGCTCCGCCTATGAGTTGCTGGCCTATCCAGGCGTGGATGTTGCCTGGTTGACCCGCGTCGCGCCGGCATTCGGCGCCATCGACGCCAAGACCGCAGAGCGGCTCGAAACGGAAGCGAAATATTCGGTTTACCTCGATCGTCAGCAGGCTGATGTCGCGCAGATCCGGCACGAGGAAAGCCGGCTGATCCCTACCTCTGTCGATTTTGCAAATGTTCCAGGACTTTCTAATGAGCTGAAGCAGAAGATGCGGACGCGGCAGCCGCGCTCGATTGCGGATGCGCAGCGCATGGAGGGCATGACGCCGGCGGCGCTGGCGATCATCGTCGCGCATGTCCGCAATGCCGAGTCGGCTTCGCAAAGGGCCGTTGCGTGAGCGCTGCCTCATGGACGGGCCTGCAGGAAGCAGCGGGACCGGTTTCACGTGAAACATTCGAACGTCTGGTGGCGTTCCAACAGCTGTTCCTGAAATGGAACCGCACCATCAACCTTGCCGCGCCATCGACGCTGGACGATGTCTGGGGCCGCCATATCCTGGACAGCGCGCAACTGGCGCGAATCGCACCTGAGGCAAAACGCTGGGCCGATCTCGGTTCGGGCGGCGGTTTTCCGGGCCTGGTGCTGGCTTTCCTGTTGGTCGAGCGGGACGGGGCGTCGATCGATCTGGTCGAGAGCAACCGCAAGAAAGCATCGTTCCTGCAGGCGGTGATCGGCCAGTTCGGTTTGCCGGCTCGGGTCGTCGCCCGGCGCATCGACGACAGCTATACTCTTGTTTCCACGCCGGAAATTGTCACAGCGCGGGCGCTTGCCGCCCTACCCGCGCTGCTCGATCTGTCGGCGCCATGGCTGACCAAGGGGTCGAGGGCGCTGTTCCACAAAGGCCGGGATTACCGCGCCGAAGTGGAAGAAAGCACTCACCGCTGGGCCTTCGATCTGGTAGAACATCCGAGCATGACCGACGCCCATGGCGTCATCCTCGAAGTGACCGATCTGCGGGCTGCGTAGGCTTCCCTTCGCAACCGCTTTGGCGACCCTTTTGGTGACCCCGCGAAATGAATATTTGGCATAGACCCATGAAAACTGGCCCCCGCATCATCACCGTCGCCAACCAGAAGGGCGGCGTCGGCAAGACCACCACTGCCATCAATCTGGCCACGGCGCTGGCCGCCATCGGCGAAAAGGTGCTGATTGTCGATCTCGACCCGCAAGGCAATGCCTCGACGGGTCTCGGCATCGACCGCAAGGACCGCACGGTGTCGTCCTATGACGTGCTGACCGGCGAGCTTGACCTGGAAGCCGCAGCAATCCCGACGGCGGTGCCCGGCCTGTCGATCGTGCCGTCGACGCTCGACCTGCTCGGCATCGAGATGGAAATCGCCTCGGCGCCCGACCGGGTGCTCAAGCTGCGCAATGCGCTGCGTGCCGCGTCCGAGCGTGGCGCGCCATTCGGCTATGTGCTGATCGACTGCCCGCCATCGCTCAACCTTTTGACTTTGAATTCAATGGCGGCAGCCGATTCTGTTCTTGTGCCGCTGCAATGCGAATTCTTCGCGCTGGAAGGTCTCAGCCAATTGCTCGAAACGGTCGAGCAGGTGCGCCGCACGATCAATCCGGATCTGATCATCCAGGGCATCGTGCTGACCATGTATGACGGCCGCAACAACCTCGCCAACCAGGTGGTGCAGGATGTCCGCGCGCATATGGGCGACAAGGTTTATGAGACCATCATTCCGCGCAATGTGCGGGTGTCCGAGGCGCCGTCCTACGGCAAGCCGGCGATCCTCTATGATTTGAAGTGCTCGGGCAGCCAGGCCTATCTGCAACTGGCCTCCGAAGTGATCCGCCGCGAGCGTAAATTGCGCGCCGCTTGATTAGGATGGGCTTATAAACCAAGCCGATTCGATCCCGAAACGATTTCAAGATCTGGAACAGAGATGAGCGAAGACCTTTCGAGAAAAAGACTGGGGCGGGGACTGGCGGCGCTGATCGGCGAGATCGATCGTCCGGCGGCAGCTGAAAAGCCGGCCGCGAATGCGGACGGCAAGGTGCCGATCGAGTTTCTGAGCCCGAATCCGAAAAACCCGCGCCGGCATTTTGGCGACGCCGATCTGACCGACTTGGCGCAATCGATCCGCGAGCACGGCGTGGTGCAGCCGGTGGTGGCGCGACCGTCGCCGACGCAGGCCGGCCGCTACGAGATCATCGCCGGCGAGCGGCGCTGGCGCGCCGCTCAGCGCGCCGGGCTGACCGAGATCCCGATCATCGTGCGCGACGTCAACGACCGCACGGCGCTCGAACTGGCGATCATCGAGAACGTCCAGCGCACCGACCTCAACCCGGTCGAGGAGGCGCTCGGTTATCAGCAGCTGATCGACGACCACGGCTACACCCAGGCCGATCTCGGCAATGTCATCGGCAAGAGCCGCAGCCATGTCGCCAACACGCTGCGGCTACTCAAGCTACCCGACGTTATCAGGGACATGCTGGTCGATGGCGCGTTGTCGGCCGGCCACGCCCGCACGCTGGTAACGGCGCAGGATCCGGCCGGTCTGGCCAAGCAGATTGTCGAGGAAGGGCTTTCGGTGCGCCAGGCCGAGGCGCTGGCGCAGATGCCGGCAGGCGGCACGCCGCCCAAGGCCAAGCCGGCGCAAGGCGGGTCGGACAAAGATGCCGACACGCTGGCACTGGAAAAGCTGATGACCGACACGATCGGCATGATCGTGACCATCGAGCACAAGGGCAAGGGCGGCGCGATCCGCGTGAATTATCGCAGCCTGGAGCAGCTCGACGAGTTGTGCCGGCGGTTGAAGGACGAGCGCTAGGCGATTGAGGCGCCACGGTATTTAGCCGGCGAATGAAGTTTTGGCTTAAGCTTAGGTTTTAGCGCTGATATATTGGTGATAAACACGGAGAATGGCGCCTGTCGCCTCGCCGGGTTCAGGATTGATCGCGAATGCCAGGGGCTGAACGCCACGATGTGGTTTGAGACGTCGGCGGGACAGCGCCCTCTGGCTTGCCGGGCGTTAGTCGCTCGAAAAGCTAAGCAATTGGCTTTCCGTCCGCTGCACGGACCACTCCTCAACCCCACGGGGGGAGATCGAAACGTTGCCGCTGCTTTCGCCAATCGCCAGCATTGGCGTTGCGGCTGTCGATAGCTAATCAAGTTGTCCGGTTTGGTAGCACATCATTTGTCCGCTTCTGTTTTGCGTCGAAGCGGTTCACGCGGCTTGCCTGATGGGGCAAGTTTCCTCGATTGCGGCGCCATCAGGCCTGTATCGCGCAATGCGGCGCGCGGCAGCTGCAATCGCAGCCGCGCGAAAGCGATCGTGTTGTCGCGGGCAACGACGCGCTCCTCCTCGATGCACAGGATCTGGGCCAGTTGTTGCGGGTCGGCGGCGACAAAGGCGCTGTCTTCGACCGCTGCCGGCCTGGCGAAGCGGGCATTGTGGGCCGGCAGATAGGTCTGTGCGATGAAGCGGTTGGCGGCCTCGATATCGGCAATGCCGGCCAGTGCCAGTTCCCTCGGCAGCCGGTCCTGCAAGGTCGAGAACATCCGCTCCGAGCGGCCCCGCGCTTCAGGAGAATAGGCTGGAATATGTTCGATGCCGAGCCGCCCGAGCGCCCGGCCGACCTGGGTCAAGCGGATCTTGTCGACAGCCCCGCCGGCCTTGAGCGTCACGAAATAGTGGCTGCCGCGATCGCTGTAGAGGCTCGATGGCAGTCCCTTGGCAACGAACGTCTCCAGGAGCCCCTGAAAGCTCGACGCCGTGCCTTCCTCCTCGATCAGGAAGGCCGAATAGATCGTGCTCGTCGCATCGTCCATCGTCACGATCAGATCCAGCATCGGCCCACCCGCCAGCCATTGATGACGGCTGCCATCCTGATGCAGCATCATTCCCTCGCACGGCTTGCGTTCGCGCTTGCGCCGGTGAGCACCGCGCCGCTTGGCCCGTTCCACCAGCCCAGCCGCATGAAGCTGCGTCTTGATGAAGGTGTAGCCCCAGCTGAAATCGTGATCGCGCAGCAGGTGCTCGTGGAAATGCTTCACGTTCCAGCCAAGGTAACGATGGCGATAAAGCTCCAGCATCTCCTCGATCGCTTCCGCTGGCACCCGGCGCGTCGAAAGCTTGCCCAAACGCCGGTCGAGCAACCCAGCGTCCCCGGCCTCTTCATATCGGTCGCGATAACGCCGGAATTGCCGCTCCGACATGCCCAGCAACTCGCCTGCCTCCATCATCGAAAGGTCGCCGCCATTCCAGCGGCTCAAAACATCCCGAAACTTCTGCATTCTCCGGTCCTGTAGCCATGCTGCCCGCTTCATCCCCAGCCTCCATTCGCTGGCGATAAAACCGGACAACTCGCGTGCTACCTAATCCGGACAACTCGTGTGCTTACGACA